>JAIRZY010000265.1 GCA_031266995.1 Tannerella sp. | reverse complement strand
GTCTCTACTGAACAGATACGGCGTATCTGTCACTGAATCTACTCTGGACTGAGAGATTCCAAAATTCAAGAGCTAAAAGATTTCTTCATTGTTTCCGCCAGTTCAAAGATGCCTTTGCCCTGTGTGAAGCCGTCGAGCATGTTCTCGCATATCTCGACCGAAGCTTTCTGAAGCTGCAGGCGCTTCCGGCGGGCTTCGTCGGCGGGGATTCCGTGTGCGAGCATGACGAGGTTTGCCGCCCGCGAGAAGGCATTGACAAAGTGCCACAGCGTGTCGCCCGGTTCTTCTCCGAACGAGTCTGAAATCATTCCGCGGAAGGGTTCGGCGACTTCGAGACAGTCGAGTATGACGGGAAGCATCGGCGCCAGAAAACCGAGCCTGACCTGCGCCGAGCGGTAAAACGATTCCATCGTGACGGGAATACCCGACATGGCGCGTGGCAGTCCGTCTTCGATCTGCGACTGCCATTCTTCGAGACTGAAGGCGTGAAACGTGCCGCCCGTCCGTATCTCGCGAATCATTCCGTTGGTACAGACAAGCCGGTGGTAGTAGAGCGACAGTTCGGCCCGGTATCCTTCGCTGAAATCAATCAGGAGCCTGAAGCCGCCGCCGGTGACGGTGCCGAGTATCCGCCTTTCCATTCCATTTATCACGACACGGATGTCGGCGCGCTTTCCGCCGGTCGAAAATTCCTGCATCAGAAGACGGTCGGGCGTCTGCGGCAAACGGGCTTTTTCTTCGAGATATCGCAGCATGACGGCCAGAAATATCCTGACCGCCCGCACGCCGTGTTCCGAATACTCCGGTTCCATACCGCGAAGCGCTTCCGCGATTCGCAACTGCCCCGCGCTGTCGGGATCGAACGTCGCCGTGTGATTATTTCTCCAAAACTGCATTTCCGGTTCCTCCTCAGATGATTCGTCCGACACGGTTCAGAAGCTGGCGCGCAGGGATGGCCGTTCCCGCGATGCGCATAAAATCGGCAAGCGTATCCGAATGATTGGCCTGAACGAAGAGCCTGGCGCCGGGTGGGACAGTCCAGCCGCTTTTTTCGAGTTCGGCGCGAATGGCGTCGCTGCCCGGGCCGTAAACGGCTTCACCCGCCGGATCTGCGGACGAGGCGAGGCCAAACATCTGGCGGGCGCCGGCGGGCCATTCCGCCGCGACGGTGTGGCGCAGCTCGCGCGGCGACTGAATGTTGCGATCCGTCACGTAGGCGCAGGCAACGGTTATTCCGTCGTCCTTCATGCGTTTTACCACCTCGTCGGGCAGTCCGTCGGTAGACTCGCCGTCCGAAACGATCAGAAGGATGCGGGCCTGCGCGCGATCGCCCTCCCGGCTCCTTTCGCGCCGAAACCGCCGCTCGACTTCTTCCAGACATCCGCGCATTGGCGTATTTCCGAATATGAAGCGCGACGCGCTGTCGAACGAACCGCTGCCGGCCGACCACATCCGAAACAGCTCGCCAGCGTCAAGCGTCGTGTCACCGATGCGAGTCTGCATATAATCAATCATGTCCTGCGTCACATTGCGTTCGGCCTCTTCCGTCAACTGTCTGCGGGCAGATTCTTCCATATTCCGCTCGATGCTGTCGACAATGTTGCCGAAGCCGTATCCGCGTGCAAGGCCTGCCAGTCCGCCGAACTGCCCGCCGGCATTCATGCGCATTTGCCTCCCTTTCCGTTCCGCTTCACTGCGGCGGAGGGCAATTGATTCGTCCATATATGTCTTAAATTCGGGAATGTTCTCCAGCCCTTCTGCAAATCGCAGTACGGTCAGCAAATCGGCATAACGCGGCGCCGCCGTCAATCCGAAAGCATAGGCAAAGACGCGGAGTGGCAAATCCGCATCGCTGCCGTACTTTTGCGCCAGCCGGCGAGAGTCGTCGAGCAGGGCCGAGAAGCCTTTTTCGACGCCGCCGAGCCGCGACAGATCCATCATCTGACTGTTTTGAAGGCTTGTCTGCATGGAGCCTGAAACGTCAATCGCTACGCCAAGCAGTGCGGGAGCCGGTGCTGCCGTGTCTGCTTCGGGCATTTTCTTTTTCAAATCGCGGTTCTCTGATCCGCTCGGATTCTTAATTTTTTTTCCAGTGAACATGATAAGATGTTTTATTTGATTAAAACTATACTTTATCTTATAGAGTCAAACGGGACGCCAAATCTATCAGTCACGCCGGTTTTATTTCAAAATAAATATCATCTTTGCGAAAACTTTGACTGATTTGCGTAACATGAGTAAATCAAACTGTTTTTGCCCTTCCCGCAATTGTAGTTTTCATAAAAAAATCCGGCGAGGCACGAGGCCCCGCCGGAATGTCACAACCGCATCGCAGGCTGCTTATATGGCCGTGAAATAGAATCCTCCGGCCGCGAAGTTGCCGCTTATCGCCCCGGCCGACGTGCCGGTGATTTTGATGCCGAGCACGTAGACTGTTCCCGGTTCGAGCGCGGAGGCGTTGACGGTCACGTTATACTCTTCGCGGTTGGCGCCTTTCGCGATCGTCACCGAATTGCCTGTCAGCGTGTAGGCCGACGACGGGAGCACGGCGTAGCGCCTGCCCGTCTGCTGTCCTACGACGTCGGCAATCGCCTCGTCGACGGCCAGGTCGACCGTCACGTTTGCGGGTGCACCCTTGAGGCCCGTATAGTTCACGATGATCGGAAAGGTGAAACTCGTGTTCGTGATCGTGAAGTTATATTCGCCCGGATAGGCGAGCAGCGACTCGAGACCGCGTGAGGCATACGTCTGTGCCGCCGTGCGGCTGGAGTTGAAGTTGTATATCTCCACGATGTCGCCGACGCCGTCCTCGAAGACAGCGTCCTGCGGAAGGCACGACGTCAGGCCGGAAGATACGGCCAGCGCCAGGGTTAAAAACAGAATATATTTTTTCATATCTTTCTTTTTTTGTTTTGTGTTGTTGTTCTCATTCATCATTCATCAGTTTCGGTCCCAGAAGATCGGGGTCGAATAGGAATCGCCCACGTCCGGCGTGTTGGGATTCAGAACGGATTCGGGCTGCGGATACACGAGCCTCACGGAGAGCTGGTCGGGGCGCGGCGAGGCGGTGAGGTACGAGATGAAAGTACGGTTCGGCAACCGGCCGGTGTTGTCGATCGTCGGATAGGTGGTGCGCCTGAAGTTGCTCCACGCCTCGTGGCCGTTGATCACGTTCGAGGCGATATACATCTGCGTAATGATGGCCTCGAGTGTCTGTTCGCGCGTGGTCGCCCGGTCGGGATTGACCAGATAGCTGTCGTCGTTGTTGCGGATATACTCTTCGACGTCGGCAGCCGGGTTGGCGCCGTCCAGGAGCGAACCGTTGATGTTCGTCTCCAGATAGTGAAACGATGCTTCGATGCCCTTGAGGTAGTTCGTTTTCCAGTCGCCGTCCAGCTCATGCCCCGTCGCGGCGGCCTCGGCCAGGAGGAAATACGTCTCGAAGGCGTAGAAGGCGACAAACGCCTGTCCGCGTCCCTTGAGCACGCTTTCGAGCCATACGTACTGCGGCGTGAGGGGCCGCACGGCGCCTTCGTTGCCAAGCTGCGAGTTCGGCGTGTTGGGATAGTTGCGATAGAGCAGGGCGCCGCGGCGGTCGTCGGTCAGCTTGCCCGGCAGCACTTCAAAGACGTTTTCAGCCACGTCTCCGCTCGTGATCTCCTTCTGATAGAATGTCATCAGGAACGAGGAGGGCAGATAGTAGCTGGCGTATGTCGACCTCGAGCCGGCCGTATTGCTGTGGTAGTCGGTGTAGAAGGGATTCTGCTTGTTGGAAGCATTGTAGCCGGGATTGATTGCCACGTCTTCCTTGAGGAACCCTTCGGGGCCGAAGCTGCTGAAGGCGGCCTGCACCGTGCCGTCGATCTCGGTACCGGCGGCGCGGACGAGCAGGCGCAGCTTCAGGTTGTTGCAGAACTGTATCCACCGCGTCATGTCGCCCGCAAAAACCGGGTCGGTAGTAGAGGTGAACTTCAGCGCCGTGACGTCGGCCGACCTGAATCCGGCGATGGCGGCGTCAAGCTCGCTTATCAGCGATTTATACACTTCGGCATCGTCGTCGTATGCCGGCGTAATGTTTTCGCCGCCGCGCAGACCCTCGGTGTAGGGCACGTCGCCGTATTCATCGACCAGAAGATGGTAGGTGTACGCTTTCGCCACGTGTGCCGCCGCACCGAAGTAGGCATACCGGGCGTCGGCTTCCGCCGCGGCGATCACGGTCTGGATGTTCCGCAGGTGCGAAAAACAGTCGTTCCAGTTAGCCGTATACGAAGAACTGGTGAAGTTGTAGGAATAAAGGTCGCCGTAGCCCGAAATGCCGTCGCCGGGGAACATGAAGCCCACCATCAGCGAACCGTATTTGTTGTACTCATTGATGTCTGCCGCCAGGTCGGCATAGATGTTCGTAAGCATCAGGTCGGGCGTGACGACGGCGCCCGTGGCCGAATTCGGGTTCTGGTTGATGTCCAGATATTCGTTGCACGAAAACAGAGATACGCTCAGGAGAGCGATCGACAGTGTTTGAATTATATACTTTTTCATATTGCTCGTAATTTAGAATGTAAGTGAAACTGTAGCTCCGAACGTACGTGTCGGGGGAGCCTGCCACAGCGAGGAAACGCCCGTTTCGTTGTCTTCCGCATTCCGGGTCTGGCTGTAGTCCGGGTCGGTAAACTCGTTCGACTTGGCGGTCCACAGGAACAGGTTGCGCCCCTGGACTGCGATCGAGCCGCCCGCTATGCCCGGAATCTTTGCGACGAGCGACTGCGGCAGCGTGTATACAAGCGCTATTTCGCGCCATTTCCAGTAGTCGGCGCGGTAGACGTAGTTTGCGATCACGCCACGGTTGTACGAGGCCTGCGCCCAGAATCCGGCGCCGCCGTCCGAGATCGTGATATTCGTGTTCTCGATATACGAGCCGGGATTGTTCGGATCTTCGTATACGGAGTTCGGGAATACGAACCGGTCGCGGTTATAGTATGCCGTCCGTGCCGACGCACCGGCGAAGTCGAGGTTCGCTCCGAGCTGCGACGCGCAGGCGTAGAAGTTGCCGCGATATTCGAACAGGGTGGTCAGCGTAAAGTCTTTCCATCGCACCTTCAGGTCAAGCCCCATGCGGTGTTTGGGCGTCGTGTTGCCTATTGGCTGAGCATCGGTGCTCTGTGAAGGATAACCGGTGACGGGATTGACGATCACGCGCCCCTTGTATGGCCCGTCCGCCACGCGCTTGTAGTCGATGGCCACAATCTGGTTGACTTCTTCTCCTTTCACGGCAAAAATAAATTCGGCAGTCGAATTGGCGTAGCCCACATTCCCGTCGGGGCCTCTGTCCGTACGGATGCCGACCTGTTCCATTCCTTTCGGCATATCCTCCAGCAGGTTCTTATTATATGTATAGTTTCCCCCGACGGTGACCTGCCAGTCTTTCGTACGGAGCGGCGTCACGTGCAGGTTCGTTTCAACACCATCGTTGGTCACCTTGCCGACGTTGATCAGGTATTCCCTGAATCCCGACGACCGCGCCACGGAGGCGATGATTGCCTGTCCCGTAGTTGCCGTCCGGTAATAATTGATCTGTCCGTCGATGCGCTCGTCGAGCAGGCGGAAGTCGATACCCGCCTCCCAGCCTTTCGTGATTTCGGGCTGCAGCGATTCGGAGATCAGGCGCTCGCTTTTCGTGTAGAACGTACCGAGCGTATAGCCGGTCACCGAGTTGTATGTCGGGTCGAGCTGATAGGGCTTGATATTGACGTTACCCGTTTTCGACAGGGCGAAACGCAGTTTCAGGAAATCCAGCGCACTGTTTTCCTTCAGCGCCGAAAAGGCGTCGGTGGGAACGAACGAGACGTCGGCCGAGGGATAGAAGTACGAGCGGTTTTCCTTTGCCAGCAGCGAAGTCCAGTCGTTGCGGCCCGTCACGTGCAGGAACAGGTAATTGTTGTATCCCGCCGTAAAGTCGCCCCACAGTCCGTAGCTCTGATACGCCGTGTTCTCTTCCCATATCCGGTCGGGATCGACCGAGCGGTTGGCGATGTTGTAAAGCCCGGGAACGACCAGCCCCGGCGCCCTTACCTCCATATACTTGCTCGTATTGTAGCTGCTCGACGCCCCCAGAATCAGGTTGAAATTCAACTGTTCTTCCAGCGCTTTACGGTTGAATCCGAGGTGTACGTCCTGGTTCAGCTTCGATTTGCGTTCCATCCTGTCGTCCACCTGTCCCACGGAATTCCCCTTGGTATGCACCTTGAGATAATAGTCCGACAGCGTCACCTTGGCAAGCTGGTCTTTCGACTCCATGTTCCTGTTCGACAGTCCCACGCGATACAGGACATACATCCAGGGAGCAATCTGGTACTTCGCCTCGATGCGTCCCGTCATGTAGGCATCCTTCTTGTCCTGCCGCTGATTGGCCGCCACCCAGTACGGGTTGGGATACCACGGGTTATACCATCCCTCGCGCGTCGACCAGATATTGTTTTCCCAGTCGCGATAGTCCGTCACGGGGATATTGGCCGAAATCTGGTTCAGGCGGTTATACACGTCGTAGGTCGACGACGTAATATCGTAATTATTCTCCATATAGCTTGCCGTATAGCTGATGTCCAGCCCCTCCAGCGGCTTGATGGTATTGTTCAGGCGGATGGACACGCGGTTGTACTTGTCGCCCGGCGTAATGGACGTGCCGGACAGGTACTGCGCCGAGATGAAGGAGGTCGACTTTTCCGTACCGAAACTGATAGACACGTCGGTCTTGTTCTGTATCCCCGTTTCCCAGAAATCGTTGCGCCCGTTGCCATCCTTCACGGCGTAGGTCGTATACTGCTGCTGTCCGTCTTCCAGCGGATACCCGAGTTCGCGCAACGAGCCGTCGAACTTGGGCCCGTACTGCTGGTTTTCGATCGGGTCGTAATGCTGCCCGTCGGCCGTCGAACCCTGTCCGAACAACTGCTGCAGTTTGGGGAAGAAATTGACATTCTCTGTGCTCAGCATGTGCGATACTTTGATTTCAGGCTTTCCCGCCTTTCCTTTTTTGGTCGTGATCAGCAGCACGCCGTTCGACGCCTCGGCGCCGTAGAGCGTAGCGCCCGCCGCGCCGGTCAGCACCTGTATGTCCTCGATGTCTTCCGGGTTAAGGCTCCCCAACAGTTCGCTGCTCACCACCGTATTGTCGACCACGACAAGCGCCGTGTTGTTACCCGTCAGCGAGCGGTTGCCGCGAAGCACGAGGCGGAACGTCGGATTCACGCCGCTCGAGATGGCATTGACCTGAAGTCCCGCCACCTTGCCCGCCAGACCCGCGCCGACGCTCGTCGGTTTCGACAGTGTCAGCTCTTCCGCCGTCACGCGCGTCGCCGTATAGCCCTGCTCCCGGCGGCTGCGGAAGATACCGCCCGCCGTGACCACCACCTCGTCGAGCGCCTCGACGTTCTCCTTCAGCACCACCTGCACGGGCCGGCCGCTGTATTCGACCGTCTGCTCCAAATAGCCCACATAGCTTATCTTAAGCGTAAAAGGCAGCGCCCTGTTCGTAGAAAAACGGAACGAACCGTCTACATCCGTCACCGTCCCGTCCGTAGTCCCCTCGATCGCGACCGACGCTCCGATGAGCGGGTCGGAATACTCGTCCAGCACCTTTCCACTTACGGTTGTCTGACCATAAGCCGTATGCGAAAAGGCCAATAACACGAAAAGCACACATACATGTCTTTTCGACAGACTCAGTCTGTTTCTCAAAATCAGTAATAAACTTCTCATACGTCTAAATAATTAATTAATAATAATCAAATTTTCATGTTTAATCTCCTCAAAACTACATGCAAGCGCTATCCGCGTACGTAAAATCGCGAGCATAACGCCGCAAATATATGACAAAACATCCACTATCC
>JAIRZY010000257.1 GCA_031266995.1 Tannerella sp. | reverse complement strand
TCAGCGCGGTTCATTGCAATTTCGTTCAGCCGGTTCGGCTGGTGGTCTAATACGATGACGGGTTTCAGCGTATCCACCTGCTGCATCAGCGTCTTCAACGAGGCCCGGTTCCGGTGGTTGATGTAATCGTCGCGTCCGACGAGGTAAAAGGATGAATCGGGAGGCGCCGCCACCGAGTCGACAAGCAGCGTAACGCCCGTTTTCTTTATCCATCTTAACGTAGCAAACCGGTTAGCTCTGTATTCGTGATTCCCCAGTATCATATATACGCCGAGCGGCGCATGCAGTTGTTGCAGGTCTTCTTCGATGTGATTTTTTTCCACGAGGCGCGTCTCATAGTCTATCAAATCGCCGGCGATGACGATGATGTCAGGATTTTGTTCATTGCAGAGTTTTACGATATGCTGTACATGTTTCTTCCGTATCATGTCTCCGATGTGCCAGTCGCTGGTCAATACCATATTGAGGCTGTCGCGTCCTTCTACCGTTTTGGGGATTGTAATGTAAACATGCTGAACGGACGGATAGCGTACGTTGCGATATCCGAATATCATCAGGCCGGTTATGCCTGCTGCTATGGCAAGGAAGACGACGGTTTTGGTTTTTTCCCAGTACAGGTTGATAAACATGGGATACCAGGCCCACTGTTTGTTGATGAACCGGAGCAGTTCCAGCGCCAGCAGCGCGATGGTAATGTATAACGATGCGATGTACCACGTATTGCAGATGAGCATCAGCGGTATGAAAATGCGGTCGGGAAGCTCGTCGTGAAACAGGTAGCCGGTGAAAAAGAAGAATATTTCGAGTACGAGGGCGAGGATGAACGGGATCTGACACGCCTTTTTCTTCGGAAGCGCCTGGTGCCCCCGCCACAGAATATATGAACTGAACAGTATCTGTCCGAATATAGATTGCAGAAATACTCTCATACTCTTACAAAGTTTGGCTGCAAACATACATGAAAAATTCCGGTTATACAAGCGCAGCGGGATAAAAAACCGGTAAATGTTTGCAAAAAAGTTTTACCGTCCGGCAAACGAACATTCAAAGATGACCATTTCGCTGCATGTGCCTATCCGGAAAGGCGGCCCCCAGAGGGCAAATCCCGATGATACATAGAAATTTGTATGGCCGCGTTTTTCGTATCCGTAGCTTATGTCGAACAGGTAGCGGGTCAGCAGCGACAGGGGGAAGACCTGCCCGTCGTGCGTATGTCCGCTGAACTGTATATCTACGACGCCCGTATTTTCCGTCGCCGCCAGATCGACCGGCTGGTGGTCGATTAAAACGACAGGCCGGGATTTGTCCGTCAATTGGGCCAGGTCGCGGACGGAGAGGCGGGTTCTGTTTTGCCTGTCGTCCCGTCCGATCAGCTGAAGTCCGCAGGGAAGCGTTACGATCGAATCCCGCAGCAGTTTGATTTGCGTTTTGCCGATGAAATCGGCACACGCTTCGATTCCGCTTATGTATTCGTGGTTGCCAGGCACCATGTAGATGCCCATCGTTGCCTGAAGGCGGTTCAGTTCCCGGTCCATTTTTTGGTTAATGACGGGCAGCACGCTGTTATCAATCAGGTCGCCGCCGATCAGGATCAGATCCGGCTTTTCCGCATTGATGCGGTCAACGTCTTTCTTCAGCTTCTCCAGACCGGTTCCCAGTCCGAGATGCCAGTCGCTTATCGCTACAATCTTCAGCCTGTCCCTGTCCGTCAGCGGCCTGTCGAAAGGTATGTTGAGAACCTGTCTCTCCGGATGCTGATAGCGAATATATCCGTAAATCAGCAGGCAGCAGGTCAGCAGCAGCGATATCGCGAAGCCATAATGGAACGAAGTGCAGAAGACTTTCACAAGATTGGTGATGGCAAGGAAGAGCACCATGTATAACGTAAAGACGAGCCATCCCGAGCCGATGTGAAACATGATCTGCCCGACGGAAAAAGGTATGTGCCCGGATCTGCGGAGCGCAAATACGGCAAAGAGCATCAGCGCTCCCGTCCAGTACGCCAGGCCATACCCCCATTTTAAAAAACATGATATTTGTCCAAGGGCCTGCAGCCCCCGGACAAATATGTACACGTTACCGAGCAGGTAACTTACCAACAGTGCGATGAATACTACCGGCATTTTTATTTCGCGGGATATCCGACCGGATTGTTGAGCATCAGGTATTGTTTGTCCGTCAGCTTAAGCACCTTCACAAGCTCGTCCCTGTCCATCGTGGCACGGGGCACGGTCGACAGGCCGGCCGCCGAACAGAATACATTTATGTTCTGGCATACGATTCCCGCATCCATCGCCGCGATGAGGCGGGTATGTTCGCTTGCCGGATCGCCGAGTTTCTCGAGATTGGCTACGAGGACAAGGCATACGGGCGCCGTTGCTGCAAAGTCCTGTCCTCCGGCGACGGCTTTCCGGTAATCGCCTTTCGAGAGCGGGTTCAGCGTGCCGGCGGCGGCGTCGTAGAGGTATGTCCCGTCTCCGCGCACTACGTACACGTCAATTTCCTGGCGGTTCATCGCCGAGGGGGCTGTCCGGCCTCCGTCGCTGCGGTTCACGCCGTTCGCCGCCCATAATAAGTCCGACAAATCCTGCAGAGAGATGTCTTTCGTGTCATATACCCGATCCGAATGCCGGTCGGAGAGCGCTTTCATTACTGCAGAGCCGCGGGATTTGCCCGGGCTTTTGAGCTTGATGGCCTGCAGTTCCTGTGAATGAATGTTTGATAATGTCATAAACAGTGCTGTTAAAGAAATAATTACTTTTTTCATGTGAGTTTATAATTCAATGGGTTTGTATTTCGGAACTAATGATTTCATGACAATCCACCCGATCAGGTAGGCTATGGCGCAGAAGATGAAAATCATGAAGTAACCGGACGGTTCGCCTTCGAAGCCGAGGAAACTCATGTTTGTCCGTCCGGTATAGTCAAAGAGTTTGCCGGCGCCTTTCTGGATGAAGAACGAGCCCAGTCCGCCCGCCATTCCGCCGATGCCGGTAATCGTGGCGATGGCCGTCTTCGGGAACATGTCGCCTACGGTCGAGAATATGTTGGCCGACCAGGCCTGGTGTGCCGCCGCGGCAATGCCGATGATGATGACCGGCAGCCAGTATGAATATCCGCCCAGCGGCTGCGCAAAGAGCGCCAGCAGCGGGAAGAAGGCGAATATCAGCATCGAACGCATGCGTCCGGCGTAGGGGTTCATCCCTTTCCTGCCGATAAAATACGAGGGCAGCCAGCCGCCATAGATGGAGATCATGACGATGGTGTAGAGCACCGTGAGCGGGAGTACCTGGGCGGTGCCTTCGAGCTTGAATACGGTTTGCAGGTATTTGGGCATCCAGAAGAGGTAGAACCACCAGACGCCGTCGGTCATGAACTTGCCGAACGCAAAGGCCCACGTCTGCCGGAAGCGGAAGCATTGGGCGAACGACAGTTTTCTGCCGCTTTTTTCGTTTTCGACGGCGCGGTCTGTCAGTTTGTCCTGCTGTATGTAGGCCAGTTCGGCCGCGTTCACTTTCGGATGGCGTTCGGGTTTCTTATAGACAAACACCCAGAAGGCCATCCAGATGAATCCAAGCAGGCCGATGATGATGAAGGTTGTTTCCCAGCCCCACATTTCGGCGATGTAGAGGATGGATGCCGGGGCGATCATGGCGCCGATCGTGGCGCCCGAGTTGAAGATGCTGGTCGAGAAGGCGCGGTCTTTTTTCGGGAAATATTCGGCCGTTGCCTTGATGGCTGCCGGGAAGTTGCCGGCCTCGCCGAGCGCCAGCACAAACCGCGCGGAGATGAACAGGATTACGCTTACGCTTACGACCATCGCTCCGTCGCCGACGTGAGAGATGATTTCTTTTGCTTCGGCGAAGTTCACCAGCCATTCGCCCGTGAGGATTCCCGATGTCGCAATGCCGCAGTAGGCGTGCAGACATGCGCCGACCGACCAGATGCCGATCGCCCAGAGGAAGCCTTTTTTCGTGTCCATCCAGTCTACGAATTTCCCGGCAAACAACATGCATACGGCGTAGAGGATGGAGAACCAGGCGGTGATGTTCCCGTAATCGTCGTTTGTCCATCCAAATTCCGGCCCGATGAACCTGGGCCACGTCAGCGACAGTACCTGCCTGTCCAGATAATTGACGGTTGTGGCAAAAAACAGCATCGCACAGATCATCCAGCGATAACCGGTCATTTTTCCTGCCAACGGTTGAGATAAATTGTTCATAGCGTATATATATAAATGTTAGTATTCCGTTATCTTGATACGCGGCCGGAGCCGTCGCCCGCCATCAGGTTTTCCACTTCGGCGACCGTCACGAGGTTGAAGTCGCCGTATATCGTGTGTTTCAGGC
>JAIRZY010000231.1 GCA_031266995.1 Tannerella sp. | reverse complement strand
TGATGAGCAGCGACTGGAATACGGGGTTCATCAGGAATCCCTTCAGGTTGTCTATCCACGAAGGACTGTAGCTTTTGAGTTCGTATTCGTCGTATTGCAGGTATTTCGTTATGACCTCGTCGGGCGATTCCGCGATACCTTCGCAATAACGCCACGCCAGGGCTTCTTCGGTCGTAAAGGTCAGCGTCTTGCCCGAATCTATCAGGTTGGGGATCACAATCCGGTCGTCCACCATCGCCTCTGCAATCTGAGGGTCGCGCATCCACCGGTAAACCGTGTCCGTGCCGTTGATAATCGTGTCGCGTCCGTGAGCTTCGGCCGTGGCGCGCATCATCGAGCGCATGTACGACTGGTATTTGTCGGGCAACGCCCCGCCCGTCTGGTCAACGACGGTGGCCGCTCCGATGCTTGCGCCCTTGCGCATGTAGATGCTTTTGCACGCGATGGAAATAAGCGCCCCGGCCGAAGCCGCGTTATTGTCGATGAAAACATATACGGGAACCGGGCTGTAAAGAATTGCCGTGCGCATGGAATCGGCCGCTTCGAGCAGTCCCCCGTACGTGTTCAGGTGGATCAGGACGGCGCTTGCATGAAGCGCCTGCGCCTCGGCAAGTCCTTTGTTCAGGTATATCTGCGACGTCTTGTCGATCTCCTTTTTGATATCTATTTTATAAACCAGAGGCTTATCCGCCGCCTGAATTGCATGTATGGCAAGCCATGTGAGGATCAGGCTGAGTAATGTTTTTTTTCTCATGATAATTATATTATTTGTTTGAATTAATAATCCGTTTCAGTTCCGCATCACTCAATCCTTCGCCGTACGATTCGTAAGGAAGGCGGAAGGTGCATCCGTTTGCATATTCGGAACATCCGTATGCCGTCTTTCCGCGAAGGACGGTTCCTTTTTTGCATACCGGGCAAACCGGTGGCGCTGTCGTTGCCGGCGCCGTTTTGTTGCGGGATGTTTTTTCCGGCGCTTCCCCTTCGATGCTTATTGCGTGCGAACTCCTGTCGGAGAGTACGTTTTGAACGATTTGCCCGACCATCTCCTTCAACTCGTTTATGAACGCGGGAGCCTCATAGACGCCCTGCTCAATCTTGCGGAGCTTGTTTTCCCACAGGCCGGTCAGTTCGGCGCTTTTGAGCAACTCATCCTGTATGGAGTCGATGAGTTCTACGCCCGTAGGCGTCGCATACAGGTTTTTACGCTCCTTGCGTATGTAGTTGCGCTTGAACAAAGTCTCTATGATAGCGGCGCGTGTTGAAGGCCTGCCGATGCCGTTTTCCTTCAGCGCATCGCGCAGTTCCTCGTCTTCGACAAATTTCCCGGCCGTTTCCATGGCGCGCAGCAGGGTCGCTTCGGTGTACGGTTTGGGCGGCGTCGTATGTTTCTCTGCAAAATCCGGCTTGTGAGGGCCACTTTCTCCTTTTGTGAAATCCGGCAATACGGCGTTTTCTTCGGCGGGACGCTGTTCGTCGCTGCCGTCGTTCGGCTCGGCGTCGGCTTGCTGTTTTTCAAAGACGACGCGCCAGCCCGGTTTCAGAATCTGTTTGCCGGTAGCCTTGAATTTGACGCCTTCCACTTCCCCCGATACGGTCGTCGTCGATACTTCGCAGTCGGGATAGAACGCGGCAATAAAGCGCCTCGCCACAAGGTCATAGACTTTCCCTTCATTGCCTGCGAGGTTTCGCGCCGGCACGCCCGTCGGTATGATGGCATGGTGATCGGTGACTTTCGCATTGTCGAACACCTTTTTTGACTTTGGAATCTTGCCCGACAGCAACACGGCGGTCAGCCCGGCATAATCGGTCAGCCCGGCAAGTATCTGCGGGATTTTGGGATACAAGTCTTCGCTCAGGAACGTCGTGTCCACGCGCGGATACGTCGTCACCTTCTTTTCGTAGAGCGACTGTATCAGCTTCAGCGTGTCGTCGGCCGAGAACGCGAACTTTTTGTTGCACTCCACTTGCAGCGACGTCAGGTCAAACAGGCGCGGCGCCGATTCTTTTCCCCGCTTTTCGGCAATATCTGTGACGGTAAAAGGCCTGTCCGTTATCTGCTGCAGCAAGCTTTCCCCTTCCTCCTTCTTCGCGAATCTCCCGTGCAGGGACGAGAACGTCGTTTCGCGGTAAACCGTCTTCAGTTCCCAGTACGGTTCGGGCTTGAAATTCTCAATCTCCCTCCATCGCTTCACGATGAGCGCGAGCGTCGGCGTCTGTACACGCCCGATGGAAAGTACCTGTTTGTTCTGCCCGTAGCGAAGCGTGTAGAGGCGTGTAGCGTTCATGCCGAGAATCCAGTCGCCGATGGCGCGCGACAGTCCGGCCTCATACAGATGCTGATATTCCGCCTGGTCTTTCAGCGTCCGGAATCCCTCGCGTATGGCATCCTCCGTCAGCGACGAGATCCAGAGGCGCTGCACCGGACACGTGCATCCGGCTTTCTGCATCACCCAGCGCTGTATCAGCTCTCCCTCCAGCCCGGCGTCTCCGCAGTTGATGACCTCTTCCGCGTTCCGGATAAGCGTCTCAAGAATCTGAAACTGCTTCCGGTACGCCGGATTGTCGATGAGCTTGATGCCGAAACGGGGCGGTATCATCGGCAGGAAGCGGACGTTCCACTGTTTCCAGTCGGGCGAGTAATCCTGCGGCTCCTTGAGCGTACACAGATGCCCGAACGTCCACGATACCTGATAGCCGTTGCCTTCGATATATCCGTCCCGTTTCCGGTCAGCACCGAGCACTCCGGCTATTTCACGCGCCACGCTTGGCTTTTCGGCGATACATACCTTCATCGTTGAGGGGATTAATAATTATTGGGAGGATAAAGTTGAACTGATGTGGGTGATGCTGTTCAGGATTTCTTCGCGTCCTTCTTTTTTCTCTGCCGACGAAGTGAATATGGGGGGCAGCTCTTCCCATGTTTCGAGCAGTTTGGCGCTGTATGCTTCGATATTTTCGGCCAGCTTGCCTTTGCTGATTTTATCGCTTTTCGTAAAGATTATCGAAAAGGGAACGGCACATTCGCCGAGCCATTCCATAAATTCGAGGTCAATCTTCTGCGGCTCGTGACGGCAGTCGATGAGCACGAAAAGGTTCGTCAGCTGTTCGCGTTCGAGGATGTAGTCTTCAATTATTTTCCGGATATTATCGCGTCCCTGCCTGCCCCGCTGCGCGTATCCGTAACCAGGCAGGTCGACGAGGTACCATTCGTCGTTAATGATGAAATGGTTAATCAGCTGCGTCTTGCCCGGCTTCTGCGACGTCATGGCCAGATGCCGGTTGTTCGTAAGCATGTTGATGAGCGATGACTTGCCGACATTCGAGCGGCCGATAAACGCATACTCCGGCAACCGCCCCGCCGGACACTTGGCGACGTCGGTATTGCTGATTACAAATTTTGCATTTTTTATTTCCATAAGTTAGCTGTTCAGGCGGGCAAAGATAGTGCAAGCCG
>JAIRZY010000201.1 GCA_031266995.1 Tannerella sp. | reverse complement strand
GGCATCGGATAGTTCTGCACCACGTCGTAATACTGATTGAAGAGGTTGTTTACCTCCGCCGAGAGCCTGTATTTTATTTTCCCGCATGTGAACGCTTTCCCCACCGTCAGGTCGTGCGTGTACCACGGCTGCTCGCGGTTTTCGCGGATGTTGGACGAGTTGTGATAGCGCTCGCCCACGTAGATAAAGCTGTAGTTCATTTCCCACGTCCGCCGGACGGCGTTCACGATGACCGACCCGCCGTGCCACGGGATGTATGCGATCTGTCCGCCATACGTACCCGCGCCGGGGTCGCTGTCGGCCGGGTCGCTGAAGTCCTGCGCACGCTGGAAGGTGTAGTTCAGGCCCGTGTTCACCTGTATTTCGCCGGGCAGGAGCCACGCGGCCTGTCCCGAAACGTCGACGCCGCGTATCTCCACGTAGCCGATATTCATCATCATCCACCGGTACTGTCCGTTGCCTTTGGGTACGGCGATGATTTTATCCGTCACTTCGTTGTAGTAGGCGTCCGCCCGGAGGCCGATGCTGCGGAGGGCGCTGCGGTCGAACTGCCGGTCGAAGTGCACGCCGAGGCTGTACTGTACGGCATGTTCGGGGCGGAGGGCGATGTTTCCCACGTCGGTATAGTAAAGGTCGTTAAAGGTCGGCATGCGGAAGATGCGCTTGCCGAAGGCCGTCAGGCTGAGGCCGTGCGGCGCGAAGGGCCGGAAGGAGAGGAAGAGGGCGGGCGTGTATTCGTGCCTGCTGTCCGGCGCCGCGGGCCGGGCGGCGCCGTGGCGGAGGGGCGTGGCGCGATCGAAGACGAACGTGCCCAGCAGGCTGGCCTGTGCCTTCAGGCGCTGCCATTCGACGGCCGTGGCCAGCGCCACGAGCGCCGTGTGACGCACGGGATACGTGAAGTCCTGCAGCGAGGCGTCGAGCGCGTTCCACTGATAGTCGGCCGAGAGGCTCGCGTCCCAGTTCGGCGCAACGGCATACCGGCCGGCTACCGAGGCGTACATCTCCTGCTGCAGGAAGGTGTTGTCGACGTACATCAGCGTCGTGTCGGGATTGAGGTAGCGCATGTGGTCGCGGGCATATTTGGCGTTCGCCTGCAGGTCGAGGCCGTCGGCGAGCTGCCGGCGGAAGCTGCCCTGCGCGAAGAAATTCCTGTCCCACTGACGCTGCGAGCGTTTCCACACGTTGTTGACGATGGCGCCGGGTATGCCCTTTTCGGAGTCGTAGAAGTAGGTTTTGACGTGCCACTGCCCCCGTTCGACGGCACCGTTCAGGCCGCCCTCGAGCCGCAGCGAGCGGATGTCGCCGTTCTGCCGGACGGCCGTCGTGTCCCATGCCGTCGTGCCGTCCTGAAAGACCTTGCGGTAGCGGAAACGGTATTTGCCCGACGAGCCGATGTATTCGGCATTGAGCGAGAGGCTGACGCGCTCGCTCATTTTCCGTTCCCAGAGGACGGACGGGTTCAGAAGCCCGAAGGAGCCTGTGCGAAAGAAGGCCATGACGTTCGTCCGCTTCCCGCCGGCGAACCGCGGGCGGCGGGTGCGCAGGTAGATTGTTCCCGCCGAGCCGAAGTCCTTTGCCGGCTGGAAGATTTCGCTCTTCTGGCCGTTGTGTACCGCAATCTCTTCGATATTGTCCAGCGAGAATTTGCCCAGGTCGATCTGCCCGTTCTGCGCGTTGCCGAGCTGGATGCCGTCGTAGAAGACGCCCGTATGATTCGTCCCCATGCTGCGGATATCCACGGTTTTCAGCCCGCCGATGCCGCCGTAGTCCTTGATCTGTATGCCGGAAAAGTAGCGTATGGCGTCGGCGACGGAGAAGCTGTTCATGACCTCCAGCCTCTCGCCCGCAAGCCGCCGGGCGGGAATGACCTCGCGATAGCGGTCGGCCACCACCGTCACCCCGTCCAGATGCTGGATGCTGTCCAGCCGGCTCTGGGCGAATGTTACCGTACACGACGCAAGCAGTCCGCACGCACACAACGCTCTGAAGTAATACATAAAGCTGTTCAAATCGTTCAATCAAACAGCTTTCGAAGATACGCTCGTCTCAATCCCGGGATAAACCGTGCAGGAACACGTTGTCGCAAAACACGAACCGTCCTGCCCTGTCGGTCTCCAGCTCTATTCCTCGAAAGCCTTAAACTCAGTCTGTTTTGGCAGGTCTTCTGACTTGTTCCATCCCCGGACGCCCTTCCCGGGAAGCGCGTTCCCAGTGGTCAAGTACTGTCCGGGGACTTCGGCGGAGCTTACAGCAGCGGGTCTGTTCAGGATTTGCACCTGATTCCCTTTTCAACACCCCATCCGGACGGAAGGGGCATCACCAAAATCCGTGGCAAAGATAGTAATAAAATTCAGGATTGAACGATTCGGCACGTTTGATAATGATAAACCGGCAGCCCGCATGCCGCGCTCCGCCGGAAGAGGCAGGCATGTCAAGTGCCGGTACATCATCCCCTGACGTCCACCGGAACAGTCGTTCTTTCCTGCGAGTTGCGGCAGACTTGCAGTCCACACAGGCAAATCTTCCGAAGTATTCGGCAGCGTTTCCTGATATTTAGGAAAGTCTCCCGGAATTTCCGGGAAGGTTTCCTAATGCTTAGGAAAGTCTCCCGGAATTTCCGGGAAGGTTTCCTAATAGTTAGGAAAGTCTCTCGGAATTTCCGGGAAGGTTTCCTAATGCTTAGGAAAGTCTCTCGGAATTTCCGGGAAGGTTTCCTAATACTTAGGAAAGTTCGCCGGAACTTCCGGGAAGGTTTCCTAATGCTTAGGAAAGTTCGCCGGAACTTCCGGGAAGGTTTCCTAATACTTAGGAAAGTTTGCCGGAACTTCCGGGAAGGTTTCCTAAATGTTAGGAAAGTTCGCCACCGCTCACGGGAAGGGATAAATATTCTAACGGACATTCGGGGATTATTTCCTGTTCCTTATTCATTCGACACGGCAGCCGTCCTCGCCGGAAGACCCCGAATCTTTGCATCCCTGCATTTTTGAATCTTGAATTTTGTTAATACGGAGAGGAACTCCTATCTTTGCATCTCATAAAATTAAAAAAGAAAACTATGGACATCAGGAAACAGAAAGGAGACGGCTGTCCGTCATCATTTTCGGCCGGGATCATCGGCTGCGGGTTTGCCAAACCGGACGTGCACGGGGCCATCAACATGCCCGTCTACCGCAATGCGGCGTTCGAATTTCCCGATTCGGAGACGATTGCGGCCGCTTTCCAGAACAGGTTGGAGGCACACACCTATTCGCGCATCACCAATCCCACCGTGGCCGGGCTTGAACGCAAAATCATGGCCGCCTCGGGCGCCGAACACGTGATGGCGCTGGCTTCGGGCATGGCCGCCATATCGAACACGTTTCTGACCATAGCCTCGGCGGGAAGCAACATCGTTGCCTCGCCCCACCTTTTCGGCAACACGTATTCGTTTCTGAAATATACGCTTGCGGCTTTCGGCGTGGAGGTGCGCTTCGTCGACACCGACCGTCTGCAGGAGATCGACGGCGCGATAGACGGAAACACGTGCGCCTTCTTTGCCGAACTCATCACCAATCCGCACATGGAGGTTGCCGACCTGACGGAAATCTCCGGCATACTGCGCCGTCGGCACGTGCCGATGATCATCGACACGACGATCGTCCCGTGGTGCGGCTTCGACGCGCGGCAGTTTGGCGTGGATGTGGAAATCGTGTCGACGACGAAATACGTCTCGGGCGGCGCGACGGGCATCGGTGGCGCCATCGTCGACTACGGCACGCACGACTGGGAGCGCAACCCGCGTCTCGGCGCGCTGCCGCACACGGCGGCGGGACTGTCGCGCTTCGCCCTCAAGCTGCGCTCCGAGATCGGGCGCAACGTGGGCGCCTGCATGTCGCCCGACACGGCCTACCAGCAGGCGCTGGGAATGGAATCGCTCGAAGTGCGCTACCTGCGGATGTCGCAGACGGCCTTCGACCTGGCGTGCTACCTCTCGACGCACCCCAAGGTGCGGAAAACGAACTACCCGAAGCTGCCGTCGTCGCCCTACAGGGCCATCTCGGACAGGATGTTCACCGGCAATCCGGGCGCCATGTTCACCATCAGCCTCGCCTCGAAAGAAGCCTGCTACAGGTTCATGGACGCCCTCACGCTCATCCGCCGGGCAACGAACCTGTTCGACAGCAAGACGCTCGTCATCCACCCCGAGTCGACCATCTACGGCACCTTCCCGCCCGAAACGAAACGGATCATCGGCATCGAAGACACGCTCGTCCGCTTCTCCGCCGGCCTGGAAGAAGTCGAAGCCCTGAAGGCCGACATCGACCGCGGGCTGGAGGTGTGCTGAGCAGGGACGGGATTTTTTATTCGGCTTCAGCGAAACGTTTCCGAATCAATTATCCGGTTCAGGACAGTTTCCAGTTCGGGCAGATTGATCGCGACAGTCGCCCACACTTTCGCAAGGTTTATTCCAAAATACTGATGGGTAATGTAATTGCGAAAGGAACGCACGGCATACCAGGGATAATCGTATTTGCACAGGAGGTCATCGCTCACATGAGCTATGGCCTCCCCGATAATGGAAAACTGATACAGCACGGCGTCCTGCAACATGTTGTCGGTCAAAAAATCGCTCTCTGTCAATGACGCGGTATAGGATTTTATCCGCATGACGGCGTCCCGGATGTGTTCCAGACGTTCCCGGTCTCTGTTCATACGATAAGGGTTAAATCCTGCCTGACGCTTGCCCATGCTGCCGGTTTGACAAAATCCTTTTCCACCAGGTCTATCTTGCGGCATAACAGTTTTTCCAGTTGATGCTGGATGTCGAACAAATCATACAGGGTGTAGCGTTTATCGGTCTTCATTTCGACCATTATGTCTATGTCGCTGTCCGGACGGGAGTCGCCCCGGGCAAACGAGCCGAACGTCCAGGCATGACTTACCCTCCTTTCCGAACGGAAATATCGTTTTAAATCGGCTGACAGGTTTGCAGTCTGTTCCATCATCTGTTGAGATTTATCCTGACAAATATACGGCTTTCATTTTGAAAGGACAAACTTTTTTCTTTTATCCGTTTACGGAAGCCGGGAACTCGAGGATGCCGTTCAACAGCCCTCCGCAAATTCCACGGCTTCCGGAAATACTATTGAATCCATATCCACTGAAATCCCACCTCGCTATTCCTGCCCGGCGCGATCTCGAACTCCAGCTCGTATATGCCGGCTTTCGGAAAATGAACCGTGCCCATCCGGTGCGAGAGGAAGCGGTCGACAACCCAGTTCGAATTAGGCTCGCCGACGGTCTTGCCCGTAGGCTCGATGACGTGTTCGAGCCGTGCATCCGGCATCAGGCAGGAGATTTTCCCGCCGGCCGCTTTACCCTGGTAGCTGTACGAAACGTCGACAGCCCGGTCGCCCGCCCGGTCTACGTAGATGCGCCATTTCAGTCGCTGCGGCGTTTTGAGTACCGCGTGCGCCGGCACCGTCCCGCCGCGGCTTTTGCGTTCGGTCCGAAGCGTATTCCCGTCCGACAGGTTGGCGCAGGTCAGGGCATACCCCCCGCCGGTCGAGACGCCGGCCAGCCCCGGCTCGACGCCCGGCACGCCGTCGTATTCCGCCACCACGACCGATACGTACCGGTCGGGCTGCATCTCCGGCAGCCGGATGTCCGTGAAAGGCCCTTCGTGCGTGAACGGCAGTGCCTGCCGCTGCTTGTCGGCCAGCAGGTAGACCTTTGCCGGACGGGCGGTGACGCCCGACAGCGGCAGGCGCTTGTTCAGCGGCCAGTTGTAGACGTGGAGGTAGAGCCGCGTCCGGCCGCCGTCCCGTTTCGCGGTGATTCGGCCCCAGTCGTGCAGATTGCGATCCAGGTCGAACGCTTCCGCGCCGTATATCGACTCGCCGTTGACCTCCAGCCAGTCGCCGACGTCGAGCAGCCGCTGTTCGGTTTCGTAGGGCACGTCGCCGTTTGCCCGCGGCCCGATGTTCAGCATGAAATTACCGTTCAGGTTCACATTGCCGATGAGCGACTTCAGCAGGACGGTGGTCGATTTCCACGCCGTCTCGTCGGAATGGTAGCCCCACGAATGGGCGACCGTGCCGGGCGACTGCCACGGGAAGTCTTCCTTGCGGCTGCCGAGCTGATTGTCGCCAAGCGTCTTGAAATCGACGTCGGGATCTTCTTCGACCGACAGCCCCAGGCGCGAATTGACGAGGCAGCCGGGCTGGAGTTCGCGAATCAGGCCCTTCAGTTGCAGCAGTTGCTCTTTCGTGACGACCGTCGAGGAGTGGTGTATCCACATGTCGAACCACAGCATGCTGATTTCGCCGTATCCGGTCAGCAGTTCACGAATCTGCGGCAGCACCTTTTCCTGCCAGTACGCGTCGTAGTCCTTCGCGTCGAGGCCCGTGATCTCGCGCTCGTGACTCCAGCCGTGTTCGTGTTCCCAGTCTACCCAGTGGGAATAATACAGCCCCATGCGCATGCCGTGCTTGCGGCAGGCGGCGGCCAGCTCGGCCACGATGTCGCGCTTCGGGTTCGTATACCGGCTCACGTTATAGTCGCTTGCCTTGCTGTCCCACAGGGCGAAGCCGTCGTGATGCTTCGCCGTCAGCGTGATGTATTTCATCCCCGCGCGCTTGGCCAGCACGACCCATTCTTCGGGGTCTATCCCGTCCCAGTCGAAGCGGTCGAGCAGGGTGAGATATTCGTCGCGGCCGATCTGGTTGCGGTAGAAAATCCATTCGCCGTAGTCGTTGTCGTTCCGTATCTTTTCGCCTTTCCAGAAGCCTTCGGCGGCGCTGTAAAGCCCCCAGTGAATGAACATCCCGTAGCGCGAGTCGACAAACCATCCGGCCCGTTCGTTCGTCTGCCGCTGCCCGGAGGCGTGGACGGCGGCCAGGCAGCAAAATAAAATCAGTATGCTATATTTCTTCATGACAGTGATATTAAAAAATTTGTGTCAAAGATAGTCATTCCCCGCCGGACTGTGCAAGTGCGCCGGGCGGCGTTATCTTTTTTTAAAGGGAGGCGAACGAAGGGCGGGGCATATTTTATTTGCGTAATTTTTTGATAAACGCTACTTTTGCGTCGCTTTATACATAAATGGAATAAAATAACAGACTGAAAACGAAATGCCGACAATATCAGAACGGGGTTTAAGCATGCCGGAGTCCCCCATCCGCAAACTCGTGCCGCTGGCCAACCGCGCTAAAGCAAAGGGAATTAAAGTATACCACCTGAATATCGGCCAGCCCGACCTGCCCACGCCCGCGGTCGGCATACGGGCGGCGCGCGAGTTTGAGCGCCAGGTGCTCGAATATTCGCCGAGCGAGGGCATCCTTTCCTTCCGCGAAAAGCTGGTTGAGTATTACCGTACGTTTAACATACAGGTCGACGTCGACGACGTGATCGTCACCACCGGAGGCTCCGAAGCCGTCTCGTTCTCCTTCATGGCCTGCCTCGACCCGGGCGACGAGATCATCATCCCCGAGCCGGCATACGCCAACTACATGGCCTTCGCCATCTCGAGCGGCGCAGTGATCCGCACCATCCCCTCGTCCATCGACGACGGCTTCGCGCTGCCCTCCGTCGAGCAGTTCAAGACGCTCATCACGCCGCGAACGAAGGCCATCATGATCTGCAACCCGAACAATCCGACGGGATACCTCTACACGCAAAAGGAAATGAACCAGCTGCGCGACATCGTGAAGGAGCACGACCTCTTCCTCTTCTCCGACGAAGTCTACCGCGAGTTCTGCTACACCGGCGCGCCGTATATCTCCGCCTTCCACCTCGAAGGGATAGAACGCAACGTCGTGCTGGTCGACTCCGTCTCGAAGCGCTACAGCGAGTGCGGGATACGCATCGGCGCACTGATCACGAAGAACCGGCAGGTGAAGGACAACGTCATGAAATGGTGCCAGGCCCGCCTCAGCCCGCCGCTGATAGGGCAGTTCATCGCCGAAGCCTCGCTCGACACGCCGAAGGACTACATGCTCGCCGTCTACAACGAGTATCTCGAGCGCCGCAACTTCCTCGTCGACCGCATCAACCGCATCGACGGATGCTATTCGCCCATCCCCATGGGCGCCTTCTACACGCTGGCCCGCCTGCCCGTTGACGACGCCGACGAGTTCTGCGCCTGGTGCCTGCGCGACTTCAGCCACGAGGGCCAGACGGTCATGATGGCCCCCGCCTCGGGCTTTTACACCTCGCCCGGATACGGGAAAAACGAAGTCCGCCTCGCCTACGTCCTCAACCGGCAGGAGCTGGCCCTGGCGCTCACCGTCCTCGAAAAGGCGCTGGAAGCCTACCCGGGGAAAGTGACACGATAAAAACCGATGAACTTCGAACGCTTCATAGCCGCCCGCCTCGTCCGCTTCAGCCGCCAAACGGACGGCTACCGCGCCAGCCCCCCAGCCATACGCATCGCCACGGCCGGGATTGCGCTCGGACTGGCCACGATGATCCTCGCCCTCGCCGTCGTCACCGGATTCAAGCGCGAAGTGCGCGACAAAGTCATCGGCTTCGGCTCACACATACGCATCTCGAACTTCGACAGCAACACGTCATACGAAACAGCCCCCATCATGGTCAGCGACACGCTGATGCGCGAACTGCGCGCATGGCCCGGCATCCGCCGCGCCGAACCCTTCGCCACCAAGCCGGGGATACTGAAAACCGGTACCGACTTTCAGGGCATCGTCCTCAAAGGCGTCGACGGCGACTTCGACTGGACCTTCTTCCGCAAGCACCTGAAGGAAGGCGACCTCCCGCGCTTCGAGCCGCAGGCCGGCGCCTCGACCGACGCCCTCCTCTCCCGCCGCCTCGCCGGCATGCTCGGCCTCCGGTGCGGCGACACCTTCCTCGCCTACTTCCTGCACGACGACATACGGGCGCGACGCTTCCGCATCGCCGGGATATACGACACCGGATATACCGACTACGACCGCCTCTTCGTCATCGTCGACATCCGCCAGGTGCGACGCCTGAACGGATGGGACGACGACGCCGCAAGCGGGCTGGCACTCGCCGCCGACGACTACGCCCTCGTCGAGCCACTCACCGAGCAGCTCTACTTCCACCTCATCGACCGCACCGACCGCGCCGGCAACACCTACTACGTCCGCTCCGTCATGGAACTGAACCCGATGATCTTCAACTGGCTCTCGGTGCTCGACGTCAACGTCGCCGTCATCCTCGCCCTCATGATGGCCGTCGCCGGCTTCACCGTCATCTCCGGCCTGCTCATCATCATCCTCGAGCGCATGACCATGATCGGCATCCTCAAGGCGATGGGCCAGACCGACGCCAGCCTCCGCCGCGTCTTCCTCCACATCGCCTCCTTCCTCATCGCCCGCGGCATGACGTGGGGAAACGCCATCGCCCTCACCCTCTGCCTCCTCCAGGCCTGCTTCCACCCCCTCACCCTCGATCCCGCGACCTACTATCTCGACGCCGTCCCCATACACCTCTCCCTCCCCGCCTGGCTCCTCATCAACGCCGGCACACTCCTCATCTCCATGCTCATGATGCTTGCCCCCGTCTGCCTCATAGCCCGGATACACCCCGCGCGCTCCATCCGCTTCGAATAGCTTCGCTGCGCTTATAATTCAAGATTCAACATTCAAGATTAAAGAGAAGATTCTTATTTAAACACAGAGACACGGAGAACACAAAGAAAAAAGAAAAGGCACTCCGTGTCTTTTCTCCCTCCGTGCGCTCCGTGCCTCCGTGTTTACATAAAAATGATTCAAGATTTAAGATTCAACATTTTCCTCTGTATCTCTCTGTGAAATAAAGAAAAGTTACACAGAGTTCCACAGAGAAAACACAGAGTTCTACAGAGATTTAAGACTTATCCGGCAACTTTTCCCAGGTATCCGTTAACTTTTCCCGGGTACCCGGCAACTTTCCACGGGTACCCGGCAACTTTCCACGGGCACCCGGCAACTTTCCACGGGCACCCGGCAACTTTCTACGGGTACCCGGGAACTTTCTCCGGGTACCCGGCAACTTTCTACGGGCACCCGGCAACTTTCGCCGGGTACCCGGCAACTTTCCACGGGCACCCGGGAACT
>JAIRZY010000186.1 GCA_031266995.1 Tannerella sp. | reverse complement strand
CCCTGAACAGGATAAGGAACGGATAAAACATATCCTCGAAGCAATTGAAAATATTCTGAATTTTACGGAAGGACGCAGTTGCGAAGAATTTATTTCCAATGTTATGCTGCGCCATGCTGTATTTCATAATTTTGTTATCATAGGAGAAGCTGCCAATCTGCTCACAAAAGAATACAGGGAAGCAAAACCGTCTGTTAACTGGGGCGAAATTATTGGAATGAGGAATTTCCTTGTTCACGGCTATTACACCGTGCAAAATCATATTATATGGCAAACAATCAAAGACGATTTGATTCCACTGAAAGAAAAACTTACAAATAAACCCTGAGTATTAAATTAAAGAATACAGACGACGAATCTTGAATCTTGAATTTAAATCCCCCGAATCTTTGGATTGTTGAATTTATGTGATACCTTTGCCGCGACATTAAACAGGGGTGCCTTACTTTTCAGGCTGAGATCATACCCTTACAACCTGATCCGGATAATGCCGGCGTAGGAAGATGTAAGTATACGAATCTTTATATCCCCTTTTTTATTTATTAATTTAATTATTAAGGTAAAATGAAAAAGGTTTTTATTGCAGGGCTGGCCGGACTGACGGGTTTCGGCGTGCCGGGTACTGCACAGGAAGCGGTTGACACGGTCAAGGTGTATCAACTGAACGAAATCGTCGTCTCTGCCGCCGTGGCGAACAGGGAGACGCCCGTCGCGTATCACAACATGCCGGCGGAACGGCTGAGGGAAGACAACACGGGGCAGTCGCTGCCCTACCTGCTGGCCGGGACGCCCTCGGTGACGCTTACGTCGGACGCGGGCAACGGCGTGGGATACGTCAATTTCCGCGTCCGGGGCACGGATGCGAACCGGATTAACTTCACCGTCGACGGCGTGCCGGTGAACGACGGCGAGAGCCACGGCGTGTTCTGGGTGAACATGCCCGACTTTGCCTCGTCGGTCGGACAGGTGCAGATTCAGCGCGGGGCGGGGACGTCGACCGTCGGCGCGGCGGCGTTTGGCGCTACGGTGGCGATGCAGACGCAGAAGCCGTCGCTCGAGCCTTACGCCGAGGCCGTGTCGTCGTTCGGCTCGTTCGGGACGGCGACACACACCGTCAGGGGCGGGACGGGGCTGCTGCGGGAGCGCTTCGTGATTGACGCGCGCTACTCGCGTGTGCAGACCGACGGCTACATCGACCGCGCGCGGGCGGAGATGAATTCCTATTACGCCTCGGCGGCTTATTATCATCGCGAGACGATGCTGAAGTTTCAGACCTTCGGCAGCAGCGAGGTCAGCTATCAGGCGTGGAACGGCGTGGATTCGGCAATGCTGGCGACGGACAGGCGATACAACAGTTGCGGCGCGTATGAGGAAGACGGCGCCGTCCGCTTCTACGGCAATCAGACGGACAACTACTGGCAGCACCATTATCACCTGCTGGCGACCCGGCGCTTCGGCGAGCGGTGGGACATGAGCGCCACGCTGCACTATACCGACGGGAAGGGTTATTACGAAGACTATAAGGAAGACGCGCGCTATGCCGACTACGGGCTGGCGGACTACACGGGTCATGACGGCGCCGTGCAGCGGCGCACGGACCTGGTGCGCCGCAAGTGGCTGCGCAACGACTTCTACGGCGGACTGCTGCGGCTCAACTATGCGCACGGGCGCCTGCGGGCGACGGCCGGCGCGTCGGCCAGCAACTACGTCGGCGACCATTTCGGGCGCGTGATGTGGGCGAAGACGGCCCTGCTCCTTCCCCAGCCCGATTATGAGTATTACCGCAACCGGGGCGAGAAGCTCGACGTCAGCGCCTACGCGAGGGCGACGTACCGCCTCGCAGATGCAGTCAACGCCTATGCCGACATGCAGTACCGGGGCATCGACTACCGCATCGACGGCAGCGACGACAAGGCGGGCGACCACGTACGCGTCGACCGCACGTTCGCGTTCTTCAACCCGAAGGCGGGACTGACGTTCTCGCGCGGGGGCCACACGGCCTACGCCTCGTTCGCCGTGGCACACCGCGAGCCGAACCGCGACAATTTCACCGAAAACGGCCCGTCGGCGCAGCCCGCCGCCGAGAGGCTGAACGACTGGGAGGCGGGCTACACCTACGCGGCGGCGGCCTTCAGCGCGGGCGTGAACCTGTACGTCATGGACTATGACAATCAGTTGATCCTGACCGGCAAAATCAGCGAGATCGGCGAGCCGCTGACGTCGAACATCAGCGACAGCTACCGCATGGGCGTCGAAGTGACCGCCGGCGCGCAGGTGGCCCGCAGCCTGCGCTGGGAGGGAAACGCCACGCTGAGCCGCAACAGGATTCGCCGCTTCACCGAGCATGTGGATACGTATGACGCCGACTGGAACGACATGCCGCAGACGGAACGCGATCTGGGCACGACGGACATCGCCTTCTCGCCGGACGTGACGGCGAACAGCCGCTTCGACTTCCGCCTGAAGGACTTCTCGGCGACGTTTGCCTCGTCGTACGTCAGCCGCCAGTACATCGACAACACCTCCTCGCGCTCGCGGAGCCTCGACCCCTACCTCGTCCACAACCTGCGCGCGGGGTATGCCTTCCATCCGCGCCTTGTCAGGGAGGTGGCCATCGACGTGAGCGTCAACAACCTCTTCAACGAAGCGTATGAAACGAACGGCTGGGTGTGGAGCTACATCCTCGGCGGCGAGCGCCGGCAGGACACGGGCTACTTCACGCAGGCGGGCACGAACGTGATGGCGCGCCTCACGCTCAAATTCTGACACGGCGGCGATATGACCCTCATCGAAATCATCGGCGCCGCCGTCGGCCTGCTCTATCTCAGGCTCGAATACAGGGCGAGCATCTGGCTCTGGCCGGCGGGCGTCGTCATGCCGCTGTTCTACATCTACATCTTCTTCGTCAGCAAGTTCTATGCCGACATGGGGATACACGTCTACTACCTCTTCGCAAGCATCTACGGATGGATACGCTGGAAGGCGGACGGCGCGGACGGCGGCGAGGCGCGCATCCGCTCGCTGCCCCGGCGGCGGCGGTGGACGTCGACGGCGGCGGCGGCCGGGCTGTTCGGACTGTTCGCATGGGTGCTGCGCACGTTTACCGACAGCCCGGTACCCTTTGGCGACGCCTTCACGACGGCGCTCAGCATCGTGGCCATGTGGATGCTGGCG
This sequence comes from Tannerella sp., assembly GCA_031266995.1. GTDB lineage: Bacteria > Bacteroidota > Bacteroidia > Bacteroidales > Tannerellaceae > Tannerella. The sequence continues at coordinate 77 of JAIRZY010000186.1, read as the reverse complement.
CACCGGTATATGGAGCAGTGGCTGCTGTGGGCCGGCGTCAATGCCGTGTCGACCGGCCTCTTTCTCTGGCGCGGACT
>JAIRZY010000191.1 GCA_031266995.1 Tannerella sp. | reverse complement strand
GAGGCGATGAAGCAGCAGATCGTCGACCTGTGGCGCGCCTCGTTTGGCGACCCGGAGGACTTTATCCGCCTCTGGTTCGGGCGCGTGTACCGGGAGGAGGATACGCTGGCGGCGACGGAGGGGGGACGGGTCGTCGCTGCGCTGCAGACGGTGCCGTACGCGATGACGTGCCACGGCGAGCGCGTCGCGGCGGCCTACGTGTGCGGCGTCTGCACGCTGCCTTCCGAACGCGGGAAGGGGCGCATGACGGCGCTCATGCGGCAGGCGATGGGCGTCATGCGCGACCGCGGCTTTGCGCTCGCGATGCTCGTCCCGGCCTCGGAGTGGCTCTTCGACTACTACCGGCGCTTCGGATTCGCCGTCGCCTTCCGCTATTCCGTCGAAACGCACCTGTCCGGCCGCGCCGCGCCGCCGGCCGCGTGCCGCATCGCGCCCTCGGGATGCATCACGGCGGAGGGCGTCTTTCCGTTCTACGACCGCGTCCAGTGTGCGCGCGACTGCGCCGTGCTCCACGATGCGTACGGCCTCGAAACCGTGCGGCTGGACTGTGTGGCGGAGGGCGGCGACTGCTGGACGGCGCTCGTCGACGGGCAGATGGCCGGCATCGCCTTCGCCGTTCCGCAGGCGGACGGCAGGGTCTTCATCAAGGAAATCGCGTGCGACGGCGACGTCCTGCGGCGCGCGATGATACAGGCCGTCATGCGGCATTACGGCGCGCGTGCGGCCACGGTACGCATCCCGCCCGTCGCCGCCGCGTCCGTCCCCTACGGCATGGCGTGCGTGCTCGACACGGAACGGATGCGCGACCTCCGCGCAACGGCTTATATGAATCTCATGCTGGACTGAAGGGGGGATTTAAAATTTAAGATTCAACATTAAAGAGAAGATTTTTATTTAAACACAGAGACACGGAGGACACAAAGAAAAAGGAAAAGGCACTCCGTGTCTTTTCTCCCTCCGTGCTCTCCGTGGCTCCGTGTTTACATAAAAATGATTCGAGATTTAAGGTTCAGGATTTATCCGGGAAATATGGCCATGTGCCCGTGAAAAGTTATACTGCACAGGGCACGGTTTTGTGTATTGAAACGAAACCTGTTTTCCCAAAGATCCCTTAGTAGCAGAGGGTGTTTCTCTCCGCTCCTCTTCCTTATTTTTCTTGCGGGTACAGGCGTAAAACAGGCGGAATAAGGGAAGAGAAGGAAGGGGATATAACGCAGGCTACCAAGGGGGCCTTTGGACACAAAAACATGCCGTGAAAAGTATAACGGGTACCCGTGGAAAGTTGCCGGGTGTCCGTAGAAAGTTCCCGGGTGCCCGTAGAAAGTTCCCGGGTACCCGTGGAAAGTTTACGGGTACCCGTAGAAAGTTGCCGGGTGCCCGTAGAAAGTTGCCGGGTGCCCGTGGAAAGTTGCCGGGTACCCGTAGAAAGTTTACGGGTGCCCGTAGAAAGTTGCCGGGTACCCGGGAAAAGTTAACGGATGCCTGCGGAAAGTTGCCGGACAGGTTTTAAATCTCTGTGGAACTCTGTGTCTTCTCTGTGGAACTCTGTGTAACTTTTCTTTATTTCACAGAGAAATACAGAGGAAAATGTTGAATCTTAAGTCTTGAATCATTTTTATGTAAACACGGAGGCACGGAGCGTACGGAGGGAGCAAAGACACGGAGTACCGTTTCTTTTTTCTTTGTGTCCTCCGTGTCTCTGTGTTTAAATAAGAATCTTCTCTTTAATGTTGAATATTGAATTTATTCCCCCGTCTTCCAGTACGCGTCCTCGCCGTCATCGTTTTCGTCGTCGCTGTCTTCGTCTGCGAAGGGGTCGGCGGGCATCGGGGGGCCGAGGCGGCGGTAGTGGAAGGCGAGCGCGAGGCCGGTCAGGAGACCGGAGAGGTGTCCTTCCCACGAGATGGAGGTGTGTATGTAGAGCGTGGGGAAAAAGGCCCACACGAAGCCGCCGTAGAGGAAGGCGACGAGGAGCGAGAAGGCCATCTGGCGCGGCACGCGGCGTATCAGCCCGCTCGCGAAGTGAAAGGCGGCAAGGGCGTAGACCAGACTGCTGGCGCCGATGTGGAGCGTGTCGGGACGCCCCATGCACCAGGTGATGAAGCCGCTGATGAGGAAATTGGTGCCGAGGATGTTCCACCCCCTGTCGCCGTAGAAGAGGATAAGGCCGAAGACGAGGAGGAAGAGTGGCGGCGTGTTCGCGATCAGGTGGTCGAGGTCGGCGTGCAGCACAGGGAAGAACAGGATGCCGTAGAGCCGCCCTGCGTCGCGCGGGACGAGGCCGAGGAGGTGTGCGTGGTGCCCGAAGGCGTTGTCGAGCGCAAACGTCACCCATATCGCCGCCACCGGCATCGCCGCGGCTATGGCTGCGTGGATCGCTTCCTTTGCTTCCCTGTCCATTGATGGAATGAATGAGTTGCGGCGCGGGCGAACGGCCGTGCTGCCGGCCGTTCGCGCCCGGCCGTTTACCGCAGGCGTGCGAGCGCTTCGCCGATGCGTTCGATGGCACGGGCGAGGAGTTCGTCGGACGTGGCATAGGAGAGGCGGAGGCACGTCGGCGCGCCGAAGGCGGTGCCGCCCACGGTTGCCACGTGCGCCGTCTCGAGCAGATACATTGCCAGCTCGCCCGCGTCGCGTACCGTGCGCCCTGCGGCCTGGCGGCCAAAGAAGGCGTCGACTTCGGGGAAGAGGTAAAACGCGCCCTGCGGAACGTTTACCTTCAGGTCCGGAATCGCACCGAGCAGGCACAGGCCGAGGTCGCGGCGGCGCAGGAAGGTGAGCCGCATGTCTTCGACGCACTGCTGGTCGCCCGCGAAAGCGGCGGCGGCGGCCTTCTGTGCCACCGCGCAGGGGGCGGAGGTATACTGCCCCTGCAGCGTGTCGACAGCCCTGGCGATCCACAGCGGCGCGGCGATGAAGCCGATGCGCCAGCCGGTCATGGCGTAGGCCTTCGAGACGCCGTTGACGACGACCGTGCGGTCGCGTATCGCCTCGAACTGCGCGATGCTCTCGTGCCGCCCGGCGTAGTTGATGTGCTCGTAGATTTCGTCCGAGATGACGGTGATGTGCGGATGGCGCGCGATGACGCCGGCCAGTCCCCGTAGCTCGTCGCGGCTGTACACGCTGCCGGTCGGGTTCGAGGGCGAGCAGAGGATGAAGGCCTTCGTGCGGGGCGTGATGGCGGCCTCGAGCTGTGCGGGCGTGATCTTGAAGTCCTGCCCGATGCCGGCATAGACCGTCACACTCGTGCCCTCCGCCAGCTTCACCATCTCCACGTAGCTCACCCAGTAGGGCGCGGGCACGACCACTTCGTCGCCCTGCCCGACAATGCTCAGCAGGACGTTACACACCGACTGCTTCGCGCCGTTGGAGACGACGATCTGCGCCGCGTCATACGTCAGCCCGTTTTCGCGCCCGAGCTTGTCCACGATCGCCCCGCGCAGGTCGGCAAACCCCGAGACGGGCGTGTAGAAAGAGAAATTGTCGTCGATCGCCTTCCTCGCCGCCGCCTTGATGTGGTCGGGAGTAAAGAAATCAGGCTCGCCGACGCTCAGGTTGATCACGTCGACGCCCTGCGCCCGCAGCTCGCTGCTTTTCTGCGACATCGCCAGCGTCTCCGACGGCGACAGTCGCGTTAATCGTTCTGATAGTAGTGTCATTTTAAGTTCAGTTTAATTACACGGCAAAAGTACGACATTCTCCGAAAAAAAATAATTCTCCATTCCCAAATTAATTTCATACCTTTGTGCATCAAAAAACAAGCACGCAAGATGAAGATAAAAATCGTCAACGCCTCCCGCCATCCGCTGCCTCAGTATCAGACGCCCCTGTCGGCCGGGATGGATGTCCGCGCCAGCCTCTCCGCTCCCGTCGAACTCAAGCCGCTCGAGCGGAAGCTCATCCCCACCGGCCTGCGCCTCGCGCTGCCCGAAGGCTTCGAAGCGCAGATGCGGCCCCGCAGCGGGCTGGCTCTCAAGCACGGCATTACGCTGCTGAACACCCCCGGCACGATCGACGCCGACTACCGCGGCGAAATCGGCATCATACTGGTAAATCTCTCCTCCGAGCCTTTCGTCGTCCGCGACGGCGAGCGCATCTGCCAGATGGTGATTTCCTCGCACGCCAAAGTGGAGTGGCAGCCCGAAACGTCGCTCGACGAAACCGAACGTGGCGACGGAGGCTTCGGACACACGGGAAAATAAATTCTGAAAATGTGGAAAAATAATATGCTTCACCCGATATGTCGCCGCCTCGCCGCGCTGTGCTGCCTTGCCTGCGCAGTGGCGACCGTGTCCGCCGTCGCCACGCAGCGGCAGTACGGCCCCGCGCAGCCGGCGCCGCTCGCCGCCGCCGAACAGCGACGGCTGGACTACTTCTTCTACGAAGGTCTCAAGCTGAAAAACGCGGAACAATACGATGCTACGTATGAAATGTTCCGCCACTGCCTTGCGATCGACTCCACGTCGCCGGCCGTGCTCTTCGAACTCTCGTCGTTCTTCATGCAGACAAACCGCCCCGAAGAGGCCGCGTCGCTGCTGAAAAAGGCTGTGGACTACAGTCCCGGCAATTTCTCCTACAGGCTGGCGCTCGCCGGCCTCCTGTTCGACCTCGGGATGTACGGCGAAGCAGCCGAGACGTATGAAGACCTTGCCGCGGCGCATCCCGAGAGGCTGGAGCTGATCTACTACCTCGCCGAGGCGCTCACGCAGCAGGGCGAGACAGGCCGGGCCATCGACATGCTCGACCGCCTCGAAGGCGCTGCCGGCATGAGCGAACCGCTCTCGCTGAAGAAATACCAGCTCTACATGACGCTCGAACAGCCCGACGAAGCGTTTCGCGAACTCGAAAAGCTCGCCGCCGAATATCCCGCTGATGCGCGCTATCCCATCCTGATCGGCGACATCTGCCTCGACCGCAACGACACGACGCGCGCCCTCGAATACTACAGCCGCGCCTGCGCCCTCGACCCCGAAAATCCGTACTACACCGTCTCGATGGCGAACTACTACGAAGTGACCGGCGACGCCGAAGCCGCCGAACGGCAGATACGCACGGCGCTCGTCAACAGCAAGCTGGACGTCGAAATCAAGGTCGGCATCCTCGCGCGATACATCCAGCGACTGCAGCAGCTGCGCCGCGACACGGACGTCGCCGGCCCGCTCTTCGAGACGCTGCTGGAGCAGCATCCCGAAGAAATCGAACTCAAGCTGATGTACGGCTCGCTCCTGGTCTCGCAAAACAGGCGCGAAGAAGCCCGCTTCCAGTTCCAGCTTGCGACGGAGATGGACCCGACGCTCGAACCGGCATGGCAGCAGTTGCTCAACCTCTCCATGCAGATGGAGGATTACGACGCCGTGATTGCCTTCTGCTCCAGGTGCCGCGAGCTGTTTCCCGACGAGCCTGTCTACTGCCTCTTCACGGGCATCGCCCTCCAGCAGCAGCAGAAATATCAGGAAGCGCTTGACACCTACGAGGCCTGCATACGGATGGTGCCCGACGAAAACCGTCCGATGCTGTCCGACTGCTACGGGCAGACGGGCGACCTGTATTTCCAGATGAAGAAGCGCGACGAAGCGTTCGAAGCCTACGAAAAGGCGCTGAGCTATAACGAGCAGAACGTCGTCGTGCTGAACAACTACAGCTACTACCTCTCGCTCGCGAAGCAGGATCTCGACAAGGCCGAACGCATGAGCGCGAAGTGCATCAAGGCCGAGCCGGACAATGCGACCTATCTGGATACCTACGCGTGGATTTTCTTCGTGAAAGGCAGCTACCTGCTGGCAAAAATCTACATCGAGAAGGCCATAGAAAAAGACGGCGGGCAGAGCGCGGAGCTGATGGATCATTACGGAGACATCCTGTACATGTCCGGCGAAGAAGACAAAGCCTGCGAGCAGTGGCTCAAGGCGAAAGAGGCCGGAAAACAGAGCGACACGCTCGAACGCAAGATTGCGGAGAAAACATACATTGAAGCGCCCCGGGATGAAGAATAGCTCCGTTGTGTCGATTGCCTGCGTGCTTTGCCTGGCCGCCGCCGGGCTGTCGGGCTGCCGGACGCGCGACGCCGCGGCGGTCGACGCCACGGCAGGCAGTCCGGCCGCAGCGGAAGAGGTCTTTCACGCGCTTCAGACGCGGCCGCCGGAATACGGCACCTTCTCCGCACGCCTGCACGTCGAATTTACGTCGGGAACGGAGACGTCCTTCTCCTCGCGCGCCAGCCTGACGGTCCTGCGCGACCGCAGGCTGCAACTGTCCATCCAGCCCTTTGCCGGTATCGAGGCGATGCGCATCGAGCTAAGCCCCGACAGCATCCGCGCGCTCGACAGGATGAACAGGCGCTACCTCGCCGAAGCGCTCGAAAACGTCCGGGGAAACATGCACGCGCTCAGCTTCCACAACCTGCAGGCGCTGCTCACAAACCGTATTTTCGTGCCGGGCGAAACCTCCCTCCCGGAACGCGCTTTCGGGCGGTTCCGCTACGAGCCGGCGACGCAGGGATACGTCTTCCGCACGCAGGACGCGGACGGGCTGAGCTACCGCTTCACGAGCCGTGGCGAAAACCTCTCGGCCGTCGAAATCGCCGACAGCCGGTACGTGCTGCACCTTGACTACGCATCGTTCAGCCCCGTCGCCGGGCAGCCCTTCCCGATGGAAATACGTGCCGAATGGCGCGACGGCGACGGGACGAAAGCCTCGCTCGCGGTGCGCTACTCACGCATCGACCTCGACCTGCCGGTCGACATGCGCTTCGACGTGCCGAAGAGCTACGAACCGGTCGACGTGTCGCAAATCCTGAAACCGGCCGGACAGATATGACGACGATGCGCCACATACGACCGCTTCTGTTCCTGACGCTTCTCTGCGTCAGCATCGGGGCGTCGGCGCAGTATTCGCTCGCGCAACTCGAGGCGCAGCGCAAAGCCGCGCTGGAAGAAATCGAATCGACCCGCCTGCTGCTCGACGAAACCGCCAGCCTCGCGAAAAACTCGCTGAACCGCCTGAACCTGATTTCGGAACAGATCCTGGCGCGCAAAAAAGTCATCAACCTCCTCAATCAGGAAATATCGCTGATAGACCGGAACATCGCCGCCATGAACCGCGAGCTTGCCGCACTGGAAGAAGACCTGCGCCTCCAGCGCGAGAAATACGTCCATTCGCTCCAGAGCATGCAGATGCGGAAGACGACGCAAAACAAGTGGCTCTTCATCCTCTCGGCCGACAATTTCACCCAGTCGCTCCGCCGGATGCGATACCTGCACGAATACGCCGGGTGGCGACAGCAGCAGGCGCGGCAAATCGTCCTCACGCAGGACGCCGTCAGGCAGAAACAGGCCGAGGCGGAAGCCACGCGCACCGAAAAGGTCGCCCTGCTCGGCGAACGCGAAAAGGAAAGCACCCTGCTGCAAAAAGAAGAATCCACGCAAAAACAGGAGTATCAGCAACTCGACCGCAGGCGAAAGACCCTGCAGGAACAGATACGGCAGAAAAAGAAGCAGGCCGAAGCGCTCGACCGCCAGATCGAGCGCCTTATCGCCAGCGAAATAGACAGTTCGTCGAAAGACAGCTCCGTCGTGCGCCGCGCCGACACGGCCGGAGGATACGCCATGACGAAGGAAGAAAAGAAACTCTCGGACGACTTCGCCTCGAACCGTGGGCGCCTGCCCTTCCCGCTGACCGGCCGCTACAGGATAGTCAATACCTTCGGCGAGCATCAGCATCCGTTCGAAAAGCGCGTGACGGTCAAGTATAACGGCATCGAGATACAGGCCCCCGCCGGGACGGAAGCGCAGGCAGTGTTTCAGGGCGTCGTGACCACGATATTCGTCGTCACGGGCGGCTACGGCGTCATCGTGCGCCACGGCAACTACCTGACAATATACATCAACCTGTCGGAAACCTACGTCAAAACCGGCGACCGCATCGCCACCCGCCAGAAGTTGGGCAGGATATTCACCAACCCCGAAACGAACGAAACGATGCTTCATTTCGAAATACGCAAAGAAAAGGAAGCCCAGAATCCGCAGCTTTGGCTGGACTGAATGCGGAATACATTTCATGTGAACAGGGAAAAACCATGTCCGCGGGACTGAAAAACATGCGGAAAACGCTCCCTATAGCTTGAGAAGATGGTTTGCCGTCTCGAGAAGATGTTTCCGTCTCTCGAGAAGACGGTTTCACTTCTCGAGACGGCAACTCTGTTTCTTGAGAAGATGACTTCACGTCTTGAGAAGACGGTTCCATTTCATGAGAAGACGGTTCCGTTTCTCAAGAAAATGCTTCCGTTTCTCAAGACAGCGGCTTCACTTCTCGAGAAGATGTTTCCGTTTCTCGAGACGGAGATTTCGCTTCTCGAGACGGCGGTTTCATTTCTTGAGAATTTTCCAGGCCTTTTTCCGCAGTCTTTTTCCCCTGTGTTCACATATTTAATAATTCGCTTCTATTCGCTTACTCCATCATTCGGCTACAGCTTCGGACAGAATCAAAAATAAAATTTAAACAACAGTTGTATCTGTATTCAAACAAAATTCATTACCTTTACACCCATAAAAATAACAATGTATGAACAGATTGATATCATGGATGATTCTCTTAACCTTTACAGGAAGTTTTATGGCTAATTGTCAGGAAAATAAGAAACTTATTGCGCCCGGCGCACAGATGGAAAGACTGGCCGGCGGCTTTAGCTTTACCGAAGGACCGGCAGTAGACGGAGCAGGAAACGTGTATTTCACCGACCAGCCTGATGACCGGATTTTAAAATGGTCGGTCGACGACCGGCTGTCTACCTTCGCCACCGGCATGGGGCGCGCCAACGGGCTGTACTTCGACCGGACCGGAAACCTGCTTTCATGTTCCGACCTCGACAACGAGATTTGGCAAATCGACATGAACGGCAACCATTCCGTGCTGGTATCCGCTTTCGGCGAGAAAAAACTCAACGGCCCCAACGACTTATGGCCGCGCCCCGATGGCGGTCTCTATTTCACCGACCCGCTTTACCCCCGCGAATACTGGACGCGCACCCCCGGGATGCAGCAGCCCGGCGAGTATGTCTATTACCTCTCTCCCGACCGCAGGCGCCTGATAACAGTGGCCGACGACCTGGAAAAACCCAACGGCATCATCGGCACTCCGGACGGCAAACAATTATACGTCGCCGATATAAAGGCAAATAAAACATACGTATTCGATATACAGCCGGACGGCACGCTGACGGGAAAAAAACTCTTTGCACCGTTAGGCTCCGACGGGATGACGATCGACAGGGACGGCAACATTTACCTGACGGGACGGGGCGTGACCGTCTTCAATCCCGACGGCGTACAGATCGAACATATTCCCGTCGAAGCCGGCTGGACAGCCAATGTCTGCTTCGGCGGCAGCGACATGAAATCGCTCTTTATCACAGCATCACAATATCTGTACAGGCTGCGCATGAATGTCGAAGGCGTCAGATAGTCTTTTATTGAATATACATTAATAATATAATAAGCAAACATGATGAACAGGCGTAAATTTATTAAAACAAGCGTGGCAGGCATGGCAACCATTTCCATGATGGGCGCCGGCAATGCATGTAAAAACGCATTCTCTGCCGGAGAAGAAATTGTAGACAGTGTAAAATTTGGCGAAACGGGTCTGACCGTTTCCCGCATTGCGATGGGAACCGGGACGCACGGCTCCGGCCGCGCATCCGACCAGACGCGGCTGGGGATGGAGCAATTCGTAAAACTTGCGCATCACGCATACGAAAAAGGCATCCGCTTCTTCGACATGGCCGATGCATACGGATCACAACCGTATGTCGGCGAATCGATTAAGACACTTCCGCGCGAAAACCTCACACTTATGTCCAAGATGTGGACGCACGAAGACGGCTCGGAGCAGAATGAACCCGTCAGCCGGATTATCGACCGCTTTCGCAAGGAAGCCGGTACGGAATACTTCGATATTCTGCTGATGCACTGCATGGTGGACGGCAACTGGCCGAACAACCGCAAACACTACATGGACGGCCTCTCTCGCGCGAAGCAGGACGGCATCGTGAAAGCCATCGGCGTTTCGTGCCACAACTGGGAAGCGCTCGTCAAAGCGGCGGAATCGCCCTGGGTCGACGTGATTCTGGCGCGCATCAACCCCTTCGGCACGCTGATGGACAATACGCCCGATGCCGTCAAGGAGCTCCTCGGCAAGGCGCGGCAGAACGGGAAAGGCATCATCGCCATGAAAGTGTTCGGCGAAGGCAGGCACGTGACGGACAGCGAGCGCGAACAGTCGCTCAAGTTCATCCTCGAAGAAAGCAACGTACACTGCATGACGCTCGGCATGCCGGCCGAAGCGCAAATCGACGACGCCGTCGCGCGGGTGATGCGACTGGCAAAAGGCTGATACGTACATTTCCCGTCAAAAAAACGCATAAATTGTAACCCGTATTTCGTGTACGGAATAAAACTCTGTTATACAGTAAAATATAAGACTGCGAATCGAAAAAGAAGGAGCGATTCGCAGTCTTTTTTTACATAAGACGGAGACATTTTCGTTACAAAAAACAGGCACTGCAAATTTTTTTTCCGTTCACGCTTGTTTGTATAAAAAAAGATCGTACCTTTGCAACCCAAAAAGTGAAACAAATTATTATAATAGAGATAAAACAATAGTAACATGCCTACAATTCAACAGTTAGTAAGAAAAGGCAGGACCCGTCTGGTCGTGAAAGGCAAATCGCCGGCGCTGGATTCATGCCCCCAGAGGCGCGGTGTGTGTGTGCGTGTGTACACGACAACGCCCAAGAAGCCGAACTCCGCGATGCGTAAAGTCGCCCGCGTGCGCCTGACGAATCACAAGGAGGTAAACTCATATATTCCGGGAGAAGGCCATAACTTGCAGGAACACTCGATTGTGATGGTACGCGGCGGCCGTGTGAAAGACCTGCCCGGTGTGCGTTATCATATCGTACGCGGCACACTGGATACGGCAGGCGTAGCGGGACGCACGCAGCGCCGCTCAAAATATGGCGCCAAACGCCCGAAAGCGACTGCCGCCAAAACCGGTAAAAAATGATGTGTGACAGGAGAATTTAGCAGTTTAAAATGAAATAATGTAATCGTTTAAGTTTATTTGGATAGCGGATGCAGGGGTTGAGTAAATGATTCGGAGGAATCGTTGAAGACAAGAAGAAAAAGCAACAACCAAAGGACAAGAACAAAATTTTGAAGACAAATGAGAAAGTCAAAACCTAAAAAAAGACAGGTCCTGCCGGACCCGGTCTATGGTGATGTGCGGGTTACAAAGTTTGTAAACCATTTGATGTATGACGGAAAGAAAAATCTCTCGTATGAAATTTTTTATTCCGCCTTGGAAACCGTAAAGGCAAAACTGCCTAATGAAGAAAAATCGGCGCTGGAGATCTGGAAAGCCGCGCTTGAGAATATAACCCCACAAGTAGAAGTGAAATCGCGCCGTGTCGGTGGGGCCACTTTTCAGGTTCCGACGGAAATCCGTCCGGATCGTAAAGAGTCTATTTCAATGAAAAATCTTATTTTATATGCGCGCAAACGCGGTGGCAAGACCATGTCGGACAAGTTGAGCGCGGAAATTCTTGACGCATTTAACAATCAGGGAGGCGCCTTCAAACGCAAGGAAGACATGCACCGCATGGCCGAGGCCAACCGCGCATTCGCATACTTCCGGTTTTAGTTAAGAAAGAGAGAGAAGAAAGAAAAAGGAATATGAGTAAAGTTGATGAATTACTGAAATATACCAGAAACATCGGAATTATGGCGCATATCGATGCAGGAAAGACGACGACCTCAGAGCGTGTACTTTTCTACACCGGGCTTACGCATAAAATCGGTGAAGTCCACGACGGTGCTGCCACGATGGACTGGATGGAGCAGGAGCAGGAACGGGGTATTACCATCACTTCCGCTGCCACCACCACTTTCTGGAATTATGGTAATGAAAAATTCAAGATCAATCTGATTGACACTCCGGGACACGTGGATTTCACCGTCGAAGTCGAACGGTCGTTACGTGTGCTGGACGGAGCGGTTGCCGCTTTCTGCGCCGTAGGTGGCGTCGAGCCGCAGTCCGAGACCGTGTGGCGGCAGGCTGACAAATATCACGTTCCGCGTATCGGGTATGTGAATAAAATGGACCGTTCGGGCGCAAATTTCTTTGAAGTGATTCGTCAGGTACGGGAAATACTGGGTGCCAATCCGTGCCCGATTCAGATTCCGGTCGGCGCCGAGGAGCATTTCAAAGGTGTGGTAGACCTGATCACGATGAAAGCTATTTTCTGGCACGACGAAACAATGGGTGCCGAATATTCGGTCGAAGACATTCCCGCCGACCTGCAGGCCGAAGCCGAGGAGTGGCGCGACAAGATGCTGGAGGTCGTAGCGGAATGTGACGACGTGATCATGGAGAAATATTTTGACGATCCCTCGACCATCACGGACGATGAAATTCGTGCCGCTATTCGCAAAGGTACACTGTCGATGCAGATTAACCCGATGATTTGCGGCTCATCGTTTAAGAATAAAGGTGTACAAACCCTGCTGGATGCCGTTTGTGCCTATCTTCCCAGCCCGATTGACACGCCGAACATCGTGGGTCATGATGTTGATGACCCTGAAAAAGAGATTGTCCGCAAGCCCAATTCGGACGAACCGCTCACGGCGCTGGCGTTCAAGATCGCTACCGATCCTTACGTTGGGCGTTTGTGCTTCTTCCGCGTCTATTCGGGGACGTTGAGCGCCGGTTCGTATGTGCTGAACACGCGGTCGGGCAAGAAGGAACGCATATCCCGCCTGTTTCAGATGCACTCCAACAAGCAGAACCCGATGGAAACAATTGCCTGCGGCGACATTGGTGCCGGTGTGGGCTTCAAAGATATACGCACGGGCGACACGCTGTGCGACGAAGCGCATCCGATTACGCTCGAGTCGATCGAATTTCCCGATCCGGTGATAGGTATTGCCGTCGAACCGAAGACGCAGAGTGACTTGGACCGTCTGGGTATCGGACTGTCGAAACTGGCGGAAGAAGACCCGACGTTCCGCGTCGAATCGAATGAAGATACCGGTCAGACCGTGATTCGCGGAATGGGCGAACTTCACCTCGAGATTATTATCGACCGTTTGCGCCGTGAATTTAAGGTAGAATGTAATCAGGGACGTCCCCTTGTCTCATACAAGGAAGCCATCACGACGCCGGTCGAATTACGCGAAGTGTATAAGAAGCAGACGGGCGGACGCGGTAAATTTGCCGACATCACAGTTCGCATTGGACCGAAAGACACCGACTTCGAAGGCCATTTGCAGTTTGTGGACGAAGTGAAGGGAGGCAATATTCCGAAAGAATTTATCCCCTCTGTACAGAAGGGATTCGAGAAGGCAATGAAAAACGGCGTCCTGGCCGGTTATCCGTTGGAAGGCATAAAAGTGACGTTGATCGACGGGTCGTTCCACTCGGTGGACTCAGACCAGTTGTCGTTCGAAATCTGTGCCATTCAGGCATTCAAAAATGCTGCGGCCAAAGCGGGTCCTGTCCTGATGGAACCGATCATGAAGATCGAAGTTGTCACTCCCGAAGAAAGCATGGGCGACGTGATTGGCGACCTGAACAAACGTCGCGGTCAGGTCGAAGGTATGGAATCGAGCCGTACAGGTGCACGTATTGTGAAAGCGAAAGTGCCTCTGGCCGAGACATTCGGATATGTGACGGCATTGCGTACCATCACATCGGGACGCGCGACATCATCCATGCAGTTTTCGCATTACGCGCAGGTATCGCCTGCGATTGCCCGACAAGTACTGACGGATGTAAAAGGACGTGTTGATTTAGTGAAATAATTTAGAAATTAACAATATGAGCCAGAAAATCAGAATTAAACTCAAGTCTTACGATTACAGCCTGGTCGACAAGTCGTCCGAGAAAATCGTTAAGACGGTGAAGGCTACCGGTGCGGTGGTGAGCGGGCCAATCCCATTGCCGACGCACAAACGGATTTTTACTGTGAACCGTTCGACGTTTGTGAACAAAAAATCGCGTGAACAGTTTGAACTTTGTTCGTATAAGCGATTGATCGATATCTACAGTTCGACGACAAAAACAGTAGACGCATTGATGAAACTGGAATTGCCCAGTGGCGTAGAAGTAGAAATTAAAGTTTGAAAAATTAAAAGCAAAGCGAAATGCCAGGATTATTAGGAAAAAAAATCGGAATGACATCCGTTTTCAGTGCCGAGGGTAAAAATTTGCCATGCACTGTTATCGAAGTAGGTCCTTGTGTGGTTACGCAGATCAAGACAAAGGAAGGCGATGGCTATGAAGCAGTTCAGTTGGGTTTTATCGACAAGAAAGATAAGCACACGACAAAGCCGGAAGCCGGTCATTTCAAAAAAGCAGGCGTGACACCCAGGAGACACTTGGCCGAGTTCAAAAATTTTGAAACTGCATATAACCCCGGAGACGTGATCACGGTGGATTATCTCAGCGACGCAGTTTATGTGGATGTCGCAGGCACATCCAAGGGAAAAGGTTTTCAGGGCGTAGTCAAGCGCCACGGTTTTGGTGGAGTAGGGGAGAGCACCCACGGCCAGCACAACCGCCTTCGTGCCCCCGGTAGCGTGGGCGCATGTTCATATCCTGCCAAAGTGTTTAAAGGTACGCGCATGGCAGGGCAGATGGGGAATGAACGTGTAACCGTTCAGAACCTTCAGGTGGTCAAAATATTACCCGAAAACAACCTTTTGCTGGTGAAAGGTTCTGTGCCCGGGGCGAAAGGTTCAATCTTGTTAATTGAAAAGTAATGGAACTGAATGTATTGAATATAAAAGGAGAAGATACCGGCCGAAAGGTAATCCTGAACGATGCGGTATTCGGCATTGAGCCGAACGATCATGCGATCTATCTGGATGTAAAGCAATATATGGCTAACAAACGTCAAGGTACGCACAAGGCGAAAGAACGGAGTGAAGTGTCGGGAAGCACGCGCAAACTGATTCGTCAGAAAGGTGGCGGGGGCGCACGTCGCGGTGACATCAATTCGCCGGTACTGGTCGGTGGTGGTCGTGTATTCGGGCCGAAACCAAGAGACTACAGTTTCAAGTTGAACAAGAAGGTCAAATCGCTAGCGCGCAAGTCGGCTTTGTCGTACAAGGCAAAAGACAATGCCATCGTCGTATTGGAAGACTTCACGTTCGAAGCCCCGAAGACGAAGGATTTCGTAGCCATCGTCAAAGGTTTGAACCTCGACAACAGGAAGATGCTGCTGGTACTGTCTGCAAACAATGACATCGTATACAAATCGGTGCGCAACCTGCAAAAGGCGAAAGTCGTAACGGCCTTGGAACTGAACACCTACAAGGTGCTCGATGCCGCTAGCCTCGTACTGACCGAAAGCGCTTTGGAAATAATTGAAAATCAATTTAAAGCATAAGGAGGCACAACAGATGGGAATTATTATTAAACCGATTGTCACGGAAAAACTGACCATGATTACGGACAAGAAATCGAATCGTTTTGGTTTCCGCGTTTCTCCCTCGGCCAACAAATTAGAGATAAAGAAAGCCGTCGAAACCATGTATAACGTAAGTGTGGTAGACGTCAACACGATGCAGTATGCCGGCAAACGCAAAAGCCGCTATACCAAATCGGGCATTATCAACGGACGGCAGGTTGCCTACAAAAAAGCAATAGTAACATTGAAAGAAGGCGAAGTCATAGACTTCTTCAGTAATATTTGATAAACAGAAATGGGAATACGTAAATTAAAGCCCACCACACCGGGGCTGAGACACAAAGTTATTGGTGCATTTGACAAGATCACGGCAAGTGTACCAGAGAAGTCGCTTGTAGTCGGGAAGAAAAGCAGTGGAGGCCGCAACAATACCGGTAAGATGACCGTGCGTTACATTGGCGGCGGTCACAAACAGAAATACAGACTGATAGACTTCAAGCGGACTAAGGACGGCATTCCGGCAACCGTCAAATCCATCGAATACGACCCGAATCGCACCTCGCGGATTGCGCTGTTGTATTACGCCGACGGCGCCAAGAGCTACATCGTCGCTCCGAACGGGTTGGAAGTCGGACAAACCGTGATGTCGGGCAAGGATGCCGCACCCGAAATTGGCAACAGCCTGCCGATGCAGAATATCCCCGTAGGAACGATCATTCATAACATCGAACTGCGACCCGGACAAGGCGCTAAGCTCGTACGCTCGGCCGGCGCGTTTGCTCAGTTAACCTCGCGGGAAGGCACGTATGCCGTTATTAAGATGCCGTCTGGCGAAATCCGCAAAGTGCTTTCCGCATGCAAAGCCACGATTGGCAGCGTAGGCAACTCGGACCATGCACTCGAAAAATCAGGAAAAGCAGGACGTTCGAGATGGCTGGGACGCCGCCCGCATAACCGTGGCGTCGTGATGAACCCCGTCGACCACCCGATGGGCGGCGGCGAAGGACGCGCGTCGGGAGGACATCCCCGTTCCCGTACCGGTCTCTATGCGAAAGGCCTGAAAACGAGAGCGCCGAAGAAACACTCTTCCAAATACATAATTGAAAGAAGGAAAAAATAATCTTAATTAAAACATTATGAGTCGTTCGTTAAAAAAAGGTCCGTATATCAATGTAAAACTGGAAAAGAAGATTTTGGATATGAATGAATCCGGCAAGAAAAACGTTGTCAAGACATGGGCGAGAGCATCCATGATTTCTCCCGATTTCGTCGGACATACGATTGCTGTTCACAATGGAAACAAATTCATACCTGTGTTTATTACCGAAAATATGGTAGGTCACAAACTGGGCGAATTTTCACCCACACGCATTTTCCGTGGTCATGCAGGAAACAGAAAATAAGAAATAAAAAGCAAGAATATGGGTAAAAGAAAGAAAATATCGGCAGAAAGCGCGAAAGAGGCCCAAAAATCCGTCTATTTTGCAAAACTTCGGAACGTGCCTACCTCGCCTCGCAAAATGCGTCTGGTGATAGATATGATTCGTGGAATGGAAGTTTTCAGAGCTTTGGGCGTTTTGAAATATTCAAACAAGGAAGCGGCGGCGCGTGTGGAAAAACTGCTTCGTTCTGCCATCTCCAACTGGGAGCAGAAAAATGAACGCAAGGCAGATAGTGGAGAGTTGATCGTGTCGCTGGCCACCGTCGACTGCGCCTCGACACTCAAACGCATGCGACCTGCACCACAGGGGCGGGGATACAGGATTCGCAAACGCTCGAATCACGTCACCCTGTTTGTCGATGCACGGAAAAGTGATGATACACGGAAGAGTAATGTTGTAGAAAGTCAAAATTAATATAGATGGGACAAAAAGTTAATCCGATTAGTAATCGTTTGGGAATCATCAGAGGTTGGGATTCCAACTGGTATGGTGGCAATAATTATGGCGACACGCTGTTGGAAGATTGCAAAATACGAAAATATCTCAACGCCCGTCTGGCTAAAGCAAGTGTATCACGTATCGTGATCGAGCGCACATTGAAGCTGATTACCATCACCGTTTGCACCTCGCGTCCGGGCATCATCATCGGCAAAGCCGGCGCAGAAGTTGACAAACTGAAAGAAGAGCTGAAGAAAATTACCGACAAGGAGGTACAGATTAATATCTTCGAAATCAAGCGTCCCGAATTGGACGCCGTGATTGTGGCGAACAATATTGCTCGCCAGCTCGAAGGTAAAATTGCCTACCGCCGCGCCGTCAAAATGGCCATTGCATCGACCATACGTATGGGTGCGGAAGGCATCAAGGTACAGGTCTCAGGCCGCCTGAATGGAGCTGAAATGGCACGTTCGGAAATGTACAAGGAAGGCCGTACGCCTTTGCACACATTCCGTGCCGACATCGACTATGCACTTGCCGAAGCGCTGACCAAGGTCGGCCTGCTTGGCATCAAGGTGTGGATATGCCGCGGTGAGGTATACGGCAAGAAAGACCTTGCCCCTTCGTTCTCGTCCTCGAAAGACTTCGGTCGCCGAGGAGGCAACAACGACGGTGTGCCGGGCGGAGGACGCGACAAGGGATTCAAGAGAAGAAAAACGAATCGTTAAACCCCAATAAAACAAGGAAGCAACCATGTTACAACCTAAGAAAACAAAATTCAGAAGACAACAGAAAGGCCGTATAAAAGGCTTTGCTCAGCGTGGGAACCAGTTGGCGTTCGGTTCGTTTGGCATCAAGTCCTTGCAATACAAATGGATTACAGGTCGTCAGATAGAAGCTGCGCGTATCGCTGTCACACGCCATATGCAACGCCAGGGCCAGGTTTGGGTACGGATTTTCCCAGACAAACCGATCACACGCAAACCGGCAGACGTACGTATGGGTAAAGGCAAAGGAAATCCGGAAGGATTTGTAGCGCCTGTTTCTCCGGGACGTCTTATTTTCGAAATCGAAGGTGTACCCTTCGATGTGGCTAAAGAAGCGTTGCGCCTTGCTGCGCAGAAACTGCCCGTGACAACCCGCTTCGTCGTACGGCGCGATTATGACATGCAGAATCAAAACTTGTAGAGAAAGCTATGAAAATTAAAGAAGTAAGAGAACTGAACACCAAAGAATTGGAAGAAAGGATCGAAGCCGAAATCGCCTCTTTGGCACAGAAGAAAATTAATCATGGCGTTTCGCCGCTCGACAATCCTGCCCAGATTAAGGAACAGCGCCGAACGATTGCCCGTTTGAAAACGGAGTTGCGTCAACGCATACAAAACAATTAAAATATTGAGCCTGATGGAAACGAGAAATTTAAGGAAGGAAAGAACAGGCGTGGTATTCAGCAACAAAATGGACAAGAGTATCACTGTCGCCGTGAAATGGAAGGAAAAACATCCCATTTACGGGAAATTTGTCAATAAAACGAAGAAATATCATGCTCACGATGAAAAGAACGAATGTAACATTGGTGACACGGTACGAATCATGGAAACTCGCCCCCTGAGTAAAACAAAAAGATGGCGGCTGGTTCAAATTATAGAAAGGGCTAAATAAAATGATACAACAGGAATCAAGGCTAATCGTAGCCGACAACAGCGGCGCAAAAGAAGCGTTGTGTATCCGTGTACTGGGTGGCACGCGCAAACGCTACGCTACCGTAGGCGACGTCATCGTGGTCGCAGTAAAAAGTGTAATCCCGGCAAGCGACGTAAAAAAAGGCGCCGTATCGAAGGCTATCATCGTACGGACGAAAAAGGAAATACGCCGTCAGGACGGTTCATATATCCGTTTCGACGACAATGCCTGCGTTCTTTTGACGCCCGCCGGCGAACTGAGAGGTAGCCGTATCTTTGGTCCCGTAGCCAGAGAACTGCGCGCGACGAATATGAAAATAGTATCACTTGCACCCGAAGTGCTCTAACACGTTAAAACTTTATTTACAATGAGTAAGTACATAAAAAAAGGCGACATTGTATTCGTCAACGCCGGCGAAGACAAAGGCAAGACAGGCCGCGTACTGCAAGTGCTCGTGAAACAGAACCGGGCGATTGTCGAAGGCGTCAATATGGTATCGAAACATACCAAGCCCAACGCAAAAAAACCGCAGGGTGGCATCGAGAAAAAAGAAGCATCCGTACATCTCTCCAACCTCAACCTGCTGGATCCCAAATCGGGAGGACCGACGCGCATCGGACGGAGAGATGTTAAAGGAACATTAGTACGCTATTCAAAAAAAACAGGGGAGGTAATTAAGTAATGAGTAACGCAGTAACCCTCAAAAAAGAATATCAGGACAGGATCGTACCGGCGCTTAAGAAAGAGTTTGCCTACACGTCCGTCATGCAGGTACCCGTCCTGCAGAAAATCGTGATCAACCAGGGTCTCGGCATAGCTACTGCCGACAAGAAGATTATCGACGTAGCCATCGATGAACTGAGCCTCATCACCGGTCAGAAAGCCGTAGCGACCTATTCGAAAAAAGACATTTCGAACTTCAAACTGCGCAAAAAGATGCCCATCGGCGTGATGGTCACTCTTCGTCACGAACACATGTACGAATTTCTGGAGAGACTCGTGCGTGTCGCATTGCCACGTATTCGCGACTTCAGAGGCATTGAAAGCAAACTGGATGGACGTGGAAATTATACCCTCGGCATTCAGGAACAAATCATCTTTCCCGAAATTAATATTGATAATATTACGAAAATATTGGGAATGAATATTACCTTTGTGACCTCTGCGCAGACCGACGAAGAAGGATATGCACTCCTCCGCGAATTTGGTTTGCCCTTTAAGAATATAAAAAAGAATTAAAAGACATGGCGAAAGAATCTATGAAAGCTCGCGAAGTGAAACGGGCTAAACTTGTAAGAAAATACGCAACCAAAAGAGCGAAACTCAAAGCCGAGGGTAATTACGAAGCATTGCAGGATCTGCCCAAAAACGCTTCGCCCGTACGTTTGCACAATCGTTGCAAACTGACGGGACGTCCGAAAGGATACATGCGTCAGTTCGGTATTTCGCGCATACAATTCCGTGAAATGGCTTCGCAGGGATTGATTCCGGGAGTGAAAAAGGCAAGTTGGTAATGGGTGAAAATGAATGGTGTTAAATATTGTCCCGGCAGTCGGGATTAATTTAATTAAAATGATATGACAGATCCAATAGCAGATTATCTGACGCGATTGCGAAACGCAATCAAGGCACAACATCGCGTGGTCGAAGTACCCGCATCGAATTTAAAAAAGGAAATCACAAAAATTCTTTTTGAGAAAGGCTACATACTTAATTTCAAGTTTGTAGATGAAGGTCCACAGGGCACAATCAAGGTTGCTCTCAAATATGATCCGGTAAATAAGGTGAACGCCATCAAGGCGCTTCAACGTATATCCACACCGGGTTTACGCCGCTATGTCGGTTACAAAAACATGCCGCGTGTACTCAACGGTCTCGGAATTGCCATCCTCTCCACTTCCAAGGGGGTGATGACGGATAAGGAAGCCGCTCAGTTGAAAATCGGTGGTGAAGTATTATGTTTCATCTATTAATGAAGGAGGAGAAACGATGTCAAGAATAGGAAAACTACCCATCCGGATTCCGTCGGGCGTAACCATCCACATAGACGAGAATGAAAACAGGATAACCGTCAAAGGTCCGAAAGGCGAACTCGTACAGGTTGTCAATCCCAAGATCAAACTTACGATCGAGGATGGCCTGCTGACACTCTCTCGCCCCGACGACGAACGTGAATCCCGCTCGATGCACGGCCTCTACCGCGCACTGCTCAACAACATGGTCATCGGCGTGTCCGAGGGGTACACAAAGCAGCTCGAACTGGTAGGTGTGGGATACCGTGCTTCCAATACAGGACAGATACTGGAACTTTCGCTGGGATATACGCATAATATTTTCATTCAGCTCCCCTCGGAAATTGGCCTGGAAACCAAGTCGGAACGCAACAAAAACCCGATGATCATACTCCAGTCTGCCGACAAGCAGTTGCTCGGGCAAGTGTGTGCAAAAATCCGTTCTTTCCGTAAGCCCGAGCCGTACAAAGGCAAAGGTATCCGGTTTAAGGGCGAAATAGTGAGAAGAAAATCAGGCAAGTCTGCGGCTAAATAATAAAACTGTGATTATGGCAACGAAAGAAATACGAAGAATCAGAATAAAAAGAAGCATACGTAGTAAAATATCAGGCACTTCCGAACGTCCGCGTCTGACGGTTTTCAGAAGCAACAAGCAGATATACGCGCAAGTAATAGACGATACAACCGGCCGGACGCTTGCCGCTGCTTCCTCGTTGAAACTGTCCGAGAAAGCGCCGAAAAAGGAAATCGCCGCCAAAGTAGGCGACGCAATTGCCCGGAATGCCCGCGAGGCAGGCATCGAATCCGTAGTGTTCGACCGCAACGGATATTTGTATCACGGAAGAGTAAAAGAATTAGCCGATGCAGCACGTAACGGCGGCCTTAAATTTTAAGTAAAGATGACAGGGATTAGCAACAGAGTAAAATCGACCAACGATTTAGAGTTAAAAGATAGGTTAGTAGCTATCAACCGCGTAACGAAAGTTACCAAAGGTGGGCGGACATTCAGTTTTGCCGCCATTGTCGTCGTCGGCGACGAAGCCGGCATCGTCGGTTGGGGACTGGGTAAAGCCAGCGAAGTGACCACCGCTATCGCCAAAGGTGTAGAGGCGGCGAAGAAAAATCTGGTACGCATACCGGTATACAAAGGCACTATACCCCACGAACAGATCGCCAAATTCGGCGGTGCGGAAGTGTTGATCAAACCGGCATCACACGGTACGGGAGTCAAGGCGGGTGGTGCCATGCGCGCCGTGCTCGAAAGCGTCGGTATCACCGACGTACTGGCCAAGTCGAAAGGCTCGTCCAACCCCCACAACCTTGTCAAAGCTACCATTGCCGCTCTGAACGAACTCAGAAGCCCGGCTATGGTAGCACAGAACAGAGGCATTTCTGTCGAAAAAGTGTTTAACGGTTAATTTGAGGAGGAACTTTATCATGACGAAAATAAAAATCAAGCAAGTAAGAAGCAGAATTAAATGCCCCGGAGACCAGAAACGTACACTGGATGCTTTGGGACTGCGAAAAATGAATCGCATCGTTGAACAAGAAGCAACGCCCTCGATTCTGGGGATGATTGAGAAGGTGAAACATTTGGTTTCCGTTGTAGAGTAATAATTTTGAGCGTAAAAAAAACAGTTGATATGAATTTATCCAATTTAAAACCGGCAAAAGGATCAGTAAAAACCAGAAAAAGAATCGGCCGTGGCCCCGGTTCGGGACTGGGTGGTACGTCTACAAGAGGACACAAAGGCGCCAAGTCCCGTTCGGGTTATTCCCGCAAGGCAGGTTTCGAAGGTGGTCAGATGCCGATTCAGAGGCGTTTACCCAAGTTCGGCTTCAAGAATATCAATCGAGTAGCCTACAGGGCCATCAATCTTTCCACCCTGCAAAAGCTTGCAGATGATAAGCAGTTGACGAAGATCGGCCTCGAAGAACTGAAAGCCTCCGGATTTATATCCGCATCGCATTTAGTGAAGATACTTGCCAAAGGTGAACTTTCGGTAAAGCTGGATGTAACGGCACATGCCTTTTCGAAAAAAGCGGAAGACGCTATTACGGCCGCAGGTGGAACGATCATTAAACTCTAAGATATGAGAGCTGTTGATACAATCAGAAATATCTGGAAAATAGAAGATCTGAGGAAACGTATCCTGACGACGCTTCTGCTGGTGTTGATTTACCGTCTGGGTACGGTTATCGTACTGCCGGGTATTGATCCCGCAGCCCTTACGGCGCTGTCGGCGCAGACGAGTGGCGGTTTGATGGCTCTTCTCGACATGTTTTCGGGTGGCGCCTTCTCGAATGCCTCCATCTTCGCGCTGGGAATCATGCCCTACATCTCGGCATCTATTGTGATGCAGTTGGCGGCCATTATCATCCCTTCGTTCCAGAAACTGCAGCGCGAAGGCGAAAGCGGGCGCCGTAAAATCAATCAGTGGACACGCTATCTGACAGTGATCGTTCTTTTTCTACAGGGCTGGGCTTATCTGATTAACCTTGACATGCAATTGCGAGCGTATGGCATATCGGTAGCTTCCGATATGTGGTTCAAGCTCTCGTCCGTACTCATCATGGCAGGTGGCAGTATGTTTGTTCTCTGGCTGGGCGAACGTATCACCGACAAGGGCATCGGCAACGGAATCTCGTTCATCATCATGATCGGTATCATTGCCCGTCTGCCGGATTCTCTGCTTCAGGAGTTTATCTCCCGTGTCGAAGAAGCGGGCGGCGGTCTGGTGATGCTGCTTTTCGAATTACTGTTCCTTCTCCTTGTGATTGCAGGCGCAATTGCGCTGGTTCAGGGGACGCGAAAGGTTGCGGTGCAATACGCCAAGCGTATCGTGGGGAACAAACAATACGGCGGTGCGCGACAATATATTCCGTTGAAAGTGAACGCGGCAAACGTGATGCCCATCATCTTTGCACAGGCCATCATGTTTATTCCCGTTTCGATTGCCGGATTTTTCAACCAGCCGGGCGAGCCGAGTTCGTTCATGATGGCGTTTACGGATAATACGGGATTGTGGTATAATCTGGTATTTGCGCTGATGATTATTGCCTTTACGTATTTCTATACGGCGATCACGATCAATCCGACGCAAATGGCCGACGACCTGAAACGCAACAACGGTTTCATACCGGGCGTCAAACCGGGCAAGGCTACGAAAAACTATCTGGATGAAATCATGAGCCGGATTACGCTTCCGGGTGCATTCTTCCTGGCCATCGTAGCTATCCTGCCGGCATTTGCGCAGATTCTGGGGATCAGCATGGGCTTTGCTCAGTTTTTTGGCGGTACGTCGTTGCTGATTATGGTCGGCGTCATACTCGACACATTGCAGCAGGTCGAAAGTCACCTGCTGATGCGTCACTATGACGGTTTGTTGAAATCCGGAAGGATAAAAGGACGTTCAGGCGCGGCATATTGACGGATGATCTACCTGAAGACAGATGAAGAAATAGTGCTGATGCGCGAAGCGAATCAGCTTGTGGGTAAGACGCTTGGAGAATTGGCAAAGCACATACGGCCGGGCATTACCACGCTTTATCTGGACGGGATTGCAGATACGTTTATACGCGATCATGGAGCCAAACCGGCCTTCCTCGGATATGGAGGCTTTCCGAAGTCGATCTGTACGTCGATAAACGAACAGGTCGTACATGGGATTCCGTCGCCGGACACTGTGTTGAAAGATGGCGACATCATATCTGTCGATTGCGGGACGTTATTGAACGGCTTTGTAGGAGATTCTGCCTTCACGTTTTGTGTGGGCGACGTTTCAGAGGAAACGAAATGTTTGCTGCGCACAACGAAGGAAGCCCTCTATGAAGGTATTCGGCAGGCGACCGAAGGCCATCGGGTTGGTGATATCAGCGATGCCGTGCAGACGTATTGCGAGCGACGCGGTTATTCGGTTGTCAGAGAGTTGGTCGGGCATGGTTGTGGACGCCAGATGCACGAAGCACCGGAAGTTCCGAACTTCGGTCGCAGGGGATGCGGCCCGCTGTTGAAAAGTGGCATGTGCATCTGCATCGAGCCGATGATCAACCAGGGAAGCAAAAATGTCGTCTTCGAAAAAGACGGATGGACCGTGCGAACCAAAGACCGGAAAAATTCGGCTCATTTCGAGCATTGCATCGCAATACGCCCCGAAGGGCCGATGATTCTGTCGTCGTTCGAATATTTGGAAGAGATAGTAGGAAAAGAGATATAAAATATGGCTAAACAGACTGCAATAGAACAGGATGGTGTGATTGTGGAGGCGTTGTCGAATGCAATGTTTCGTGTCGAACTCGAAAACGGGCACGAAATCACTGCCCACATATCGGGAAAGATGAGGATGCACTACATCAAGATTCTTCCCGGTGACAAGGTGCGTGTCGAAATGTCACCCTACGACTTGTCGAAAGGCCGTATTGCGTTTAGATATAAGTGAAAGGAATAAAAGAAATTAAAACAGATATAACGATGAAAGTAAGAGCATCTTTAAAGAAACGGACACCCGAATGTAAGATCGTAAGACGCGGCGGGCGTTTATATGTGATTAACAAAAAGAATCCCAAGTTCAAGGTTCGTCAGGGTTGATCCTGCTATTGATTTGAGTAATAATAATTATTAAATACTATGGCGATAAGAATAGTTGGTGTGGACTTGCCACAAGACAAAAGAGGCGAAGTCGCGTTGACCTACATCTACGGAATCGGTCGGAGCGCTTCCACCTCCATTTTATTAAAAGCAGGCGTTGATAAAAATATCAGGGTCAAAGACTGGACGGACGAACAGGCTGCTAAAATCCGCGAAGTGATCGGAAGCGACTACAAGGTGGAAGGCGATCTGCGTTCCGAAGTGCAGTTGAACATCAAGCGATTGATGGATATCGGCTGTTACCGCGGCATACGTCACCGTATCGGCTTGCCGTTGCGCGGCCAGAGCACGAAGAACAACGCGCGTACGCGTAAGGGAAAGAAAAAGACAGTTGCAAACAAGAAAAAAGCTACCAAATAATAAGTAAGATGGCAAAAAAAACAGTCGCAGCAAAAAAACGTAAAGTGAAGGTAGATGCGTATGGTCAGGTCCATATCCATTCTTCGTTCAATAACATTATTATTTCGCTTGCCAACAGCGACGGTCAGGTCATAAGCTGGTCGTCGGCAGGCAAGATGGGTTTCCGCAGTTCGAAGAAAAACACGCCCTATGCCGCTCAGATGGCTGCCCAGGATTGTGCCAAAGTGGCTTACGACCTGGGTCTGCGCAAGGTGAAGGCGTATATCAAAGGACCTGGAAATGGACGCGAATCGGCGATCCGGACCATTCACGGCGCCGGCATTGAAGTAACTGAGATCATCGACGTGACGCCACTGCCACACAACGGTTGCCGTCCGCCTAAAAGAAGAAGAGTATAATAATTAATTGATTGCAAGATTCTTGAGCATACATGGACAGATTGCGTTCCCATCCTCTCGCAGTCGCGGCTGCATGAACTCGAAGATTGAGCGTTGAACTTAAATTAAACAGAAAATGGCAAGATATACAGGCCCAAAAACAAAGATTGCCCGCAAATTTGGTGAAGCCATATTCGGTGCGGATAAAGTGCTGTCAAAAAAGAATTATCCCCCGGGACAACACGGAAACAGCCGGAAAAGGAAAACTTCCGAATACGGCATTCAATTGCGGGAAAAACAAAAAGCAAAATACACGTACGGTGTATTGGAACGGCAGTTCAGAAACATGTTCGACAAGGCTTCACGCTCGAAGGGCATCACCGGCGAGGTGTTGCTGCAAATGCTGGAAAGCCGCCTCGACAACGTTGTATTCCGTCTGGGTATCGCTCCGACGCGCGACGGCGCACGCCAGCTCGTCTCGCACTGCCACATCGTCGTCGACGGCAAGGTCGTGAACATTCCCTCCTATTCCGTCAAGCCGGGTCAAATCGTGGGAGTGCGCGAACGCTCGAAATCGTTCGAGGTGATCGCCAACGCCCTGTCGGGCTTCAACCACGGCAAATACGGCTGGGTCGAGTGGGATCAGAATGCAATGAGCGGTAAACTTCTTCATCTTCCGGAACGTGCAGACATACCGGAAAACATCAAGGAGCAATTGATCGTGGAATTATATTCTAAATAATAACCTCATGGCGATATTAGCATTTCAAAAACCCGATAAAGTATTAATGTTGGAAGCGGACCACTTCTACGGAAAATTCGAATTTCGTCCGCTGGAACCGGGCTATGGCATTACCATCGGTAACGCCCTGCGCCGAATCCTCCTCTCATCGCTCGAAGGATATGCTTTCTCGTCGGTGAAAATAGAAGGAGTGAACCACGAATTTGCATCTATTCCGGGTGTGCTTGAGGATGTCACGAATATAATACTTAATTTGAAGCAGGTACGTTTCAAACGTACTTCCGGTGATGAAGAATCGGAAAAAATCCATCTGAACATATCGGATACGGAGCTTTTCAAAGCCGGCGACATGCAGAAAAGGCTTGTCGGATTCGAAATACTGAATCCCAATCTGGTCATCTGTCATCTCGAACGGAAAGTGTCCATACAGATGGAACTTACCGTCACGAAAGGACGCGGATATGTGCCCGCCGAAGAAAATGCCGACCCGGCCAATCCCGATATCCATGTGATTGCGATCGACTCTATTTTTACGCCCATACGGAACGTGAAATATCAGGTCGAAAACTTCCGCGTGGAACAGAAAACGGATTACGAAAAGCTGATTCTCGAAATCGCGACCGACGGGTCGATTCACCCGAAAGACGCTCTCAAGGAAGCTGCCAAGATACTGATATATCACTTCATGCTCTTTTCGGACGAAAAGATTGCGGTCGAAGCCGTAGATATCGACACGAACGAAGAGTTCGACGAAGACGTGCTTCACATGCGCCAGTTGCTCAAAAGCAAACTGTCGGAAATGAGCCTTTCCGTGCGCGCGCTGAACTGCCTGAAGGCAGCCGACGTCGATACGGTTGGCGACCTGGTGAGGTTTAACAAAAATGATCTGTTGAAATTCCGCAATTTCGGAAAGAAGTCGCTCACCGAACTCGACGAATTGCTCGACAAGCTCAGCCTGTCATTTGGTATGGATATTTCGAAATATAAATTAGATAAAGACTAAACTACAAATGAGACACAATAAGAAAATCAATCATCTGGGCCGTACGCATTCTCACCGTATAGCCATGCTTTCGAACATGGCGGCTTCGTTAATTCTGCACAAACGGATTTTTACGACCACGGCAAAGGCCAAGGCCCTGCGCAAATACGTGGAACCTCTGATTACGAAGTCGAAAGATTCTTCGAAGTCGCCCGAGGAAATGATGCATTCGCGTCGCGTCGTTTTTTCTTCGCTGCATAACAAGTATGCCGTAAAGGAACTCTTCCTGACCGTGGCAGAGAAAGTCGGCGACCGTCCGGGTGGGTATACGCGCATTATCAAGACGGGAAACCGCCTGGGCGATAATGCAGCCATGTGCTTCATCGAACTTGTAGATTTCAACGAAAACATGTTGAAGGAAACCAAAAAGGCGGCGAAGACCAGGCGTTCGCGCCGTGGCGGCAAGAAAGCGACGGAAGCGACTGCTGCTCCCGCAGCCGCCGTTCCCGCCTCGGCGAAGGTCGCAGTCGAAGCGGTTGAGTCCGCGTCCGCAGCCGAACCTGCTGCCGGCGAAGAACCGCCCGGTGCCGTACCCGAAACGATCACGGTAGAGCCGCCCGCAGTAGAGTCCGTATCCGAAGAAGCGGAAAAAAAGG
>JAIRZY010000161.1 GCA_031266995.1 Tannerella sp. | reverse complement strand
TGTACAGGCAAAATATGAAAACTTTGATCCGGCAAAAATTGCAGCGCAAAAAGCGGCCGGCCGCGAAACGTCCGTTCGCCTCTTCAGCCCTAAATCGGCGTAAGCATCCGCGTCAGTGTCGCCGGCCTGTCGGTCGTGATGAAGTCGACATCCTGGCGGATGAAGTCGTTCATCATTTGCAGGTCGTTCACGATCCATACGTTCACGATCATGCCTGCCTCGCGCGCTTCCCGTATCCACTCCGGTTTTTTACGGAATATCTCGAAGTTGTAGTCTATTCCGCTGAAGCCCATTTCCTTCAACTGTGCCGGCGCGCGGTCGCCGCCCAGATAGGACACGGCCGAACGGGGCGCGAGGCGGAGAATGTCGCGACACATGGCAAAGCTGAACGAGATGTATTCGACCTGCTCTTCCATCTGCATCTCCCTCACCATCGCGATGACGGTTTCCACGGCTTTGAGGTCGTTTTCGGGCTGTTTGTGCGCTTTTATCTCCAGAATCAACTGGATGTTCTTGCCCTTGCCGCTGTTCAGGTATTCCTGCAGGGTCGGGATCGATTCTCCGTTTCTCAGCTTTGCCGTTCTGATGCGGGCGTAGGGCGTCGTTTCGATTATCATATTCTGTATCCGGTCGTCGTGCGAAATCACGGGTATACCGTCCGAGGTCAGCCTGACGTCAAATTCGGAGCCGTAGAAGCCTGCCTCCGCCGCCTTTTCGAGCGCGGCGATCGAATTTTCGGCAGACCCGTTCGTATTCCAGTATCCGCGGTGAGCGATCACCCGGGTTTGAACCGCATATCCTATTCGCAGGTATGTCGGGATAATTTCGTCTTCCGCATTTTCGAAATGGTCTTTGGTACAGGCCATCATGCTCATCAGCATGGCGATTGCGGGCGCATAAAATATCAGTTTCTTCATATTCGAAGGTTGTCTTGAATCTTGGATTTTAAATTTTGGAATTTTGAATCTCATTCGTCAGGCTGCATTTTCTTTGCGGGAATGGCAACCGACAGCAGGATGCATATTATTAATGTAGAAAGGATGACGCACAGCGAGGCCTGCGTGCCGATCGGGATATGGAGCGTTATTTCGAGCAGCATCTTGATGCCGACGAATGCCAGCAGCACGGACAGCCCCGTCTTCAGGAAGCGAAACAGGTTGACGATGCTGCTCAGCAGGAAGAACAGCGAGCGCAGGCCGATAATGGCAAAAATATTGGAAAAGAAGACGATATATGAGTCCTGCGTGATCGAGAAAATCGCCGGCACGGAGTCGACCGCAAATATCACATCGGAAAATTCGATAATCAGCAGAACCAGCAGCAGGGGAGTGATGTATCTTTTGCCGCCGATCGAGGTGACAAATTTCTGACCCGCGTAGTCCGGCGTTACGGCAAAGTGTTTGCTGACAAATTTTACGATTTTATGATCCTGCACGTGTATCTGCTCTTTTTCGTTACGACTCATATACATTTTTACGGCGCTTACGATCAGTATGATACCGAAAATGGCCAGCACCCACTCAAATTCGTGAATCAGGGCGGAGAGTATGAAAATGAACAGAAACCGCATGACAATCGCGCCGATAATGCCCCAGAACAGTACCCGGTGATAATACTTGCGGTCGACGCCGAAGCTCAAGAAAATCATCAGTATGACAAAAATATTGTCTATCGAGAGGGCGTATTCCATCGTGTAGCCCGTTATGAATTCGAGCGACAGCTGGTTGCGGTACTGCTGCAGGGCGGTTGCGAAGTCGGCGTTGAGGTCGAAGACCAGCCCGTGTTTATGACGGAGATTGATGGCCGTCAGGTCGTCCGGCGTTTTGATATTGTGGATCAGATCGCCGAAATACCGTATGAAAAGAAAGAACGCGAGGGCCAGGCATACCCATACAAGCGTAAATATCAGCGATTCTTTCACTGAAATGATATGACTTTTTTTGTTGAAGACTCCCAGATCCAGCGCTAAAAAGATAGAGATGAGGACCAGAAAGCCTGCAAAAAACATGATTTCATTCATCACTTAAACTGCTACAAGTTATAAATATACAAAAAACATACTGATTATCAGCTAAATCGGGCGTGCGAAAAGCCGCGAACCCGGGTGCAAAGATAATGTATTTTACGTGATATCCCGACGGAAAAACGGCGATAACGCTGCATTTTTTCTCTTCCGTTACGTTCCCGTGCGTGGGGTGATTCAAGATTCAATGATTCGAAGATACCGACTGCACCGGATCGGAACGGAGGCGAAAAACCGCATTTCCCGTATCCATATATGCGTGTATTGAATTTAAAATCTTTGAATTTTGAATCTGAAACTCCGAGTCCCCGTGGCAAAAGCAAAAAACCCCGGACATCACGTCCAGGATTTCCTGCAATTGTTTTTTTACCTTTTACCACTAAAGACTAATTTATGAAGTACTATATCACGTCACAAAAATAGATATAAAATCATGCTCCGCAACCGTTCCGCGTCATTATTGGACAAAACGCCACGTTCGTTTATCAAAGACCGCCGGTTTGTTATACAAAAGGCGTTTTTATTTTCACAAAGCAATCCCGTCTTCCGGCAAATCGCTATCTTTGCACCGTCAAAGAAAAAACGAATGAAAAAAGAACTGTTGATATTTGCCGCCTGCATGATGTTCGTGTCATGCCGGCAGGCGCCTTACTACGAAGAGTCGGGGAGCGTCTTCCACACCCTGTTCCGCATCAAGTATCAGTCGGACAGAATCCTGACAGAGGCCATCGACGCCGAGCTTCAGGCGTTCAACCTGTCTCTGAACCCGTTTAATCCCAATTCCATCCTGGCGAAAGTCAACCGCAACGAAGAAACGGAAGTAGACGCATGGTTTACAGCCGTATTCAACAAGTCGATGGAAGTATCCGAACGCTCAGACGGCATTTTCGACGCCACGGCCGCCCCGCTGATCAATCTCTGGGGATTTGGTTTTGAGCGGCCGGACACCGTCTCGCCCCGCGTCGTCGACAGTCTGAAAACATTTGTCGGCTACCGTAAAATCCGCCTCGAAGGAAACCGCGTCGTGAAAGACGACCCGCGTGTCATGCTGAACTTTTCCGCCATAGCCAAGGGATATGCCTGCGACGTGGTAGCCCGCCTGCTCGAGCGCGAAGGCGTTGAGAACTACATGATTGATATTGGTGGCGAAGTGGCCGTGAAAGGCGTAAACCCCAACGGCGAATGTTGGCGGATCGGCATCAGCAGGCCCGAAGAAGGTTCGGGGCTTATGAACGACGAAATCAACCAGATCGTTCGCCTGTGTGAGCGGTGCGGCCTGGCCACTTCCGGGAACTACCGTAACTTCTACGTAAAAGACGGGAAAAAATACGCCCATACGATAAATACGCTCACGGGCTATCCCTCCGAGCAGTCCATCCTGAGCGCCACCATCGTGGCACCGGACTGCATGACCGCCGACGCCTATGCCACCGCGTTCATGGCGATGGGTGCCGACGCCGCATGTCGCATGGCCGAAAGCATCCCGGAAATCGCATACTACATCATCTGCACCGGCGACGGCGATACGTACGACATCCGGTATTCCGACCGGATGAAACCGATGCTGGCGAAGTGAGGCGTCGCCGATTCAGCCGATCAGCAGGCTCGCTACCAATGCGAGCGCCCCGCCCGCCACGGCAATGACCGTCTCCATGACCGTCCACGACTGTAGCGTCTGCTTCTCGCTCATGCCAAGATATTTTCCGACGAGCCAGAATCCGCTGTCATTGACGTGCGAAAGAATAGTCGCCCCCGACGCGATGGCGATGACGACCAGCGCCCTGTGAGGCGCCGAAAGTGCGAAAAGCTCCAGCACGGGCGCGACAAGCCCTGCGGACGTGATCATGGCCACCGTCGCCGACCCCTGCGTCACTCGGATAATCGCCGCAAGCATCCACGCCAGCAGGATGGGAGGCAGCGCCATCCCCGTCATCCGTTCCGCAATCATCATGCCCGCGCCGCTGTCGACGAGTACCTGCTTGAATACTCCGCCGGCCCCCGTCACGAGAATGATAAGCCCCGCGGGCGCCAGCGCCTTCGTACTCAGTTGAAAAATATGCTCGCGGGTGAAGCCCCGCCTCAGCCCCATGAAATAGATCGCCATAAGCGTCGCCACGAGCAGCGCAACGAACGGATGCCCGACAAAGCGTACCGCCTCTACCCACGCCTCGCCCTCGAACCCGTACGCCACGGCCAGCGCCCCGGTTGCCGTGTTGGCAAGTATGAGCACGAGCGGCACGGCAATGATGCCGACAACCTGACGGAATGGAGGGAGCGAGGCCGGAGCCTCTTCCGCATGTTCGAAATTGTCCGGGACGGGCACGTAGATGCGCTTGCTGATGAACCGTCCGAAAACGGGTCCGGCCAGAAACGTGACGGGAAGCCCGATGACAACCCCGAAGAATATCACCCAGCCCAGGTCGGCGCCGATAAGCTCGGCGACGGCAATCGGCCCGGGCGTGGGCGGAATGAAGGCGTGCGTGACGGCAAGTCCCGCGAGCAGCGGAATGGCGTAGTAGAGCAGCGACCGGCGCGTATCCCGTGCAATGGCGTAAATCACAGGCACAAGAATGATAAACCCCACGTCGAGAAAGACGGGTATGGCCACGATGAAGCCCGTCAGGGCAAGTGCATAGGGCGCATTTTCACGCCCGAACCGGCGCGTAAGACAGCGCGCCAGCGACTCCGCCCCGCCGGACGATTCGAGCATCTGCCCGAAGATCGCACCGATCCCGACGACCGTCGCCACGAAGCCCAGCGTCGAACCCATGCCCTCGGTGATGCTGTCAATAATGGCCGACGGCGACATCCCGGACGCAAGACCAAGAAAAATGGCCGTGATGAGCAGCGCTATGAAAGCCTGCATCTTCAACTTGAGCACCAGAAAAAGCAGCAGTCCGACGCCGGCCGCGAGTATTACCGGAAGTAAGTATTCAGACATATTCTATTTGAATTCAAAGATTTTAAAAATTCAAGGATTCAAAGATTCGTGAAACTCCGTGTTTTCCGCGTCCGCGTGTTTCAACGGTTCGGATTCAGCGGTTCGACCCCGCTCGTCGCCGTCATTCATCTCCCTGTGTTGCAGGATTAAGGTCGAAGGCATGTCCGACAGCGCATTCTTACATTCGACCGTCAGGATATTCCATGTTGCGTAGCTGACGAGCATGAAATTGTGTCCGCTGAACGACTCGCTCATGACCTCCTTTTCGGGCAGGAAGATGATTCCCTCCGTACTGTTCTGAAATTCGATCAGCACCCGGCGTACGCGCTCGCTCCCGGACGCGGCGGCGCTGCTGCGGCTCAGTATGCTGATCGTCCCCCCGGTCGTTGCCGTCAGCGTCCGCGCGTAGTCGAGCAGGAACAGGTCGTCCGCCGAGTTGATGACGAGCAGGATATGCGTCGCCCGCATGAAACCGCGGTTTATGAATATGCCAACCGGGCAGCGGCTGTGCTCGGCAAACCACTTCGTCTTGTCCCTGATGAGCGAACCCGGTTCGAAGCGGAACTCCGGAGTGGAAAAACGCCGGAAAAACTTCGTAAACATGCGCTGTATCTTACGGGCGTCCATATCGTTCGAGAGGTTGCTCATCGAGATGCCCGAGCCTACGAGCAGGAAGTCGTACGCCTCCCCGTTCACCAGCGTCACGATATGTTCCTCCGCGCTGTCCGCCGCCACCCCGTACCGCGTTTTTATGGGCAGGTCCAGCTCCTGCGCCTCGGAGATGATGGAACTGAAGCTGAAGCGTTCGAACTGGTCGGTATGCGACGGATTGACATTCGGCCCGACCGTCAGGTGGAGCGCCGTCAGGTCGAGCCTGTCTTTTCTGTGCGAAAACATCTGGTGCGCCACGTCGAGCAGAATCGGCCCGTTTCCCGCGCGTCCGAAGGCCAGCAGCACTTTGAATACATTCTCTTCGCGCACTTCCGGATGGCGATGCCTGCTGAATCGTGCCTTTGCCCTGAAACAGAAATTGATGAACGCGAGCAGCGGCGGCGTCATGAAGGTCGTGACGAGCGTCATCAGCACCAGCATCACGAAGATGGGCGGCGGCAGGATGTGCATCTCGTAGCCGATTGTCAGCACGACGAGTTCCATCAGTCCGCGCGTATTCATCAGTCCGCCCAGCAGGAGGCTGTCTTTCCAGTCCTCCTTCGCCACGCGCGCCGAGACGACCGTGCTGCCGAACTTGCCGGCGACTGCCACGACGATGAACAGCCCGCACAGCAGCCACATCTCGGGCGTGTCCAGCAGCCCGATTTCCGTTCGCAGCCCCGTCGAGGCGAAAAACAGCGGCAGAAACAGCGCCAGCGACACGTCTTCGACCTTTTCGGTCATAATCCTGCGAAAGCGGTCGTTCTGCGGCATCACGAGGCCGGCTATGAACGCACCGAACAGGGCGTGCAGCCCCAGTATCTCCGTCAGGTACGACGACGACAGCAGGAACACGAATATGATCATGATGAAAGACGTGTCGATCACCTCCTTGTTGTGATACAGGTCGCCCACCATCCGCAGCAGCGGGCGGACGACGAAGAACATCGCGAGCATGTATACCCCCGACAGCAGAATGCCGTATACCGCGCTGAGCATGCTTCCCGCCTGCGTAAGGGCCATCACGACCGCCAGGATGCACCACGCGCTGATGTCGCCGTTGGCCGCGCTCGCCAGCGAGAT
Organism: Tannerella sp.; assembly: GCA_031266995.1. GTDB lineage: Bacteria > Bacteroidota > Bacteroidia > Bacteroidales > Tannerellaceae > Tannerella. The sequence continues at coordinate 979 of JAIRZY010000161.1, read as the reverse complement.
CGTGCCCAGATGCGTGCGCGTCATTTTCCTTTCCTGTATGATGCGCGCCAGCACCGGAAAGGCCGTGATGCTCATCGCTATGCCGATAAACAGGGCGAAGGAGAGGAACGGCGTCTCGCGGTAGGCATACGTGTCGTAGATGAAGTAGGCCATCAGCACGCCGAGGAAGAACGGGACGACCGTGCTCGTATGGCTGATCAGGATGCTGGCCTGCAGTTTTTTCCGCATCGCGGTCAGGTCGAGCTCCATCCCGATGACATACATGAACAGGATGAGGCCGAACTGGCTTAGCATGTTTATGTTCGACAGCGATTCGCGCGGGAAGAGGAACAGCGACACGTCCGGCATGAAATATCCCAGAATGGAAGGGCCGAGGATGATGCCGGCCAGTATTTCGCCGGTCACGCTGGGCTGCCTCATGCGGTTGAACAGCCACCCGATAATCCGCCCCGTCGTCAGAATGACAATAATCTGAAGCAGCAACAGTCCGAAGGGCGTGCGGAGATGTTCCATAAACGAGTCGACGAAAATCGAGAAACCCTCGTTCGGATTTTGCGGTACGCGGGTGAAAAGCGTGGATTGTGTCACGCTCCGAAGGTGTTCCCCCTTTTGTATGACAAACCACATTAACGTTCCAAAAATGAGAATCATCAAAGTGTAAAAAATGAGGCTGTCCTTTTTCTCCTTCTTCATAATCACGCGGATTTGCGAACAAAGGTAAGTATTTTATTCCATAATCCGAATCGCGGGCGATTCAAAACCTGCGTATCCGGCGGCGAGAGGCGCCATCGGGCTGTGAATAGTCGATTCCCAGTGCTGTGAACGGTCGGTTCACAGTGCTGTGAACAGTCGAGTCACAGCGTTGTGAACAGTCGAGTCACAGGGCGATATTCTGAAACAGTATTCGGACGACAAAATAAAGGAGTAACCGAATTGCGAAATCTTTAAGCCTTTAACACACTCGTTCTCGTGGAAATTT
>JAIRZY010000037.1 GCA_031266995.1 Tannerella sp. | reverse complement strand
CGGCCTGCGGCTTCGTAATAAACGGTCTGCTCCATGATGTATTCGATGAGCGATATTTGCCCTTTATCCAGGGCGGTCTGTAACAGTTCGACGCTGCTGACGGCCCGGAGCGACTGTTTGTAGTCGTCCGTCAGGCGGCGGAGGCTTTGGGCTTTTGCGAATTGAATTTCCAGGGTGCTGTAGAACTGCGCTCTTGCGGCGGTCTCGGACGATTGCAGGGCGGCGGTCTGTGCTTTTGCGGCCTTGACGGTGTGTCTTTTTTCCCACAGGGGGATGGAAATGCCCACCCCGATGCCCTGCAACGTTGTTCCCGCAATCCGCTCGCTCCTGTAGCCGGCCGAAAATCCGGGCAGCCACCGGGCTTTGTCCAGCTGCACCTGCCGCCGGCTGATTTCTATTTCCTGCGAAAGCTGCTGCAGCGCGGGATTGGCGCTTTCCGCCCGCGCGTACCATTCCTCGAAATCCGCAGGCAGCAGGACGGCGTCGAAAGCTGCATCGTCCAGCACAACGGCATTGCCGCCGTTCAGACGGGCGAGTTCGGCCGACAGCGTTTCGCGCTCGATTGCGTTCTGCCCGGCCTCTTTCCGGACGTTGAGCAGGTTCAGCTGCGCCCGGTTCTGTTCCAGGATGTCCGTTTCGCCTTTGTCGAACTTTGCCCGACAGGCGTCGGCGATGCGTCCGGCATGAAGCAGGCGCCTGTCAAGCTCTGCCTGCAATGCGTTGCGGTACACCAGTTCGATACACGTCCTGCGCGCCTGCAGCAGCAACGCTTTCCGTTCGACGGCATACTGCAGGTCGGCCTGCGTCGCTTTGCCGGCGGCTATTTTGCGCTTATAGTAGTACGCGGTCGGGAAATCGAACGACTGCATGACGTTCAGGTCGGTGCGGTTGCCCATGCTTGCCGGGGTGCCCCACAGGAAGTTAAATTCCACCGCGGGGTCAGGCAGGTAAATGCCCGTGCGGCTCCCGGCTTTCACGGCTTCGGCCTGCTTTTTCAGCGCGGCAAGCTCCGGGCTGTTTGCTTCAATCTGTTCCAAAACACTCTGAATGCCGCCCGTTTGCGCCGATATGCCCGTTGTGCATATCAGCGCGACTGTAAATAATATTGACTTTATCTTCATATTCGTTTTAATTTAATTATTGATATTATCTTGATGACATTGGGTTCCAGCCTGCGTCGCCGTAGAGACGGGGCGCGCCCCGTCTCTACACGTACCCGGCTCGGCGTAGGCTCCAGCCTTGCAAAATCCACTACGTTGCAAGGCTGGAGCCTTGCTTCTACTGCGACGCAGGCTGGAGCCTGCGCCGAGCGGAAGCGGAAACACCGCAGATACGGTTATATGTTTTTGCATTCCTTATTCATTTTCTTTATTCATCCATCCGTACACGATCGGTATCACGTACATGTTCAGGAACGTGGACGTCAGCAGTCCGCCCAGAATGACGATGGCCATCGGGCTTTGGATTTCGTTGCCCGGCTTGTCGCCGTTCAGTACCATCGGTATCAGGGCCAGGCCGGCCGTCAGCGCCGTCATCAGGATCGGGTTGAGGCGGTCGGCAGAACCTCGGGTGATTGCGTCGCGGAGCGTAGCGCCGCCTTCCTGCAGATGCCGGTAGTTGGAGACCAGCAGGATGCCGTTGCGCGTGGCTATCCCGAAAAGCGTGATGAAACCGATAATGGAGGGGATGCTCACAATGTCGGACGTGAAAAACACGGCAAACACGCCGCCAATCAACGCCAGCGGCAGGTTGAGCAGGATGATGCCCGACAGTTTCACGCTTTTAAATTCCATGTAAAGCAGGAGGAATATCACGGCAATCGCCAGGATGGTAGCCGACAGCAGCGTCCGGGTGGCGTTCTGCGCGCTCTCGAACTGTCCGCCGTACGCGATGCGATAACCGGCGGGCAGCGTGATCTGTCCGTCTATGCGGGTCTTCATCTCGTCCACGACGCTCTGCAAATCGCGACCTGCCACGTTGGCGGATACGACGATTTTACGCTGCACGTTTTCGCGCGAGATCGCGTTTGGCCCTCCGGCCGAAACGATTTGCGCGACTTCTTCCAGCGGCACCTTCCCGCCGTCCGGCGTGTCGATCAGTGCGGTTTTCAGGCCCGCCATGCTTCCGGTATAATCGCCGTTCAACCGCAAAATCAGGTCGAAACTGCGCTGTCCCTCGTAAATGTCGCCGATTTTGCCGCCCGAAAAGGCCAGCTCCACGAACCGGTTGAACTGTTCGACGGTGATGCCGTAGCGCATCAGGCGGTCGCGGTCGGCGCGGATCTGCAGCTGGGGCGTTTCGGTCTGCTGCTCCACGCTTACATCGACCAGGCCGTCGATACCGTCCACCGCCGATTTGATCCGGTTGCCCAGCGAAAAGAGCCGGCTCAAGTCCGCACCGAAAATCTTGACGGCGATGTTGGCTCTCGTGCCCGAAAGCATGTGGTCGATGCGGTGTCCAAGCGGCTGTCCGACGGTTGTCGTCACGCCCGGGACGCCGGCCAGCCTGCGGCGGACGTCTTCCATAAACGCTGCCTGGCGGCGCGTCTTGAGGGCGAAGTTCACGTCAATCTCCGCGCTGTTGATGCTCTGCGAATGTTCGTCGAGTTCGCCGCGTCCGGTGCGCCGTGCCGTGCTTGTGATTTCGGGGATGCTGAGGAGTTCCGTTTCCATCAGGTTTCCGAGGCGGTTGCTTTCTTCCAGCGAAATGCCCGGCCGGCAGACGGCCGAGATCGTGAGCGCGCCTTCGTTAAATTCGGGCAGGAAGCTCCGCCCCATCGTAAAGAAGAGGACGAGCGCCACGGCAAACAGTCCGACGGCGGAGAAAAAGACGGTTTTCCGGCGTCCCAGCGTCCATTCCAGCGACGTCCGGTAAACCGCCGCCAGATGATGGCTTAAGCGGCTGTCGCGTTTGTTTTTTTCCAGGTATCTGTCGCCCGAAAGCGCCATCCGGCAAAGCAGGGGCGTCACCGTCATCGCCACGACAAGCGACATGAAAAGCGACACGATGTAGGCAATCCCCAGCGGCTTGAGCATCCGCCCTTCCATCCCCTCGAGGAAAAACAGGGGGACGAAGGCCACGATGATGATAAGCGTTGCGTTCAGGATCGAGGCGCGTATCTCGCGCGAGCCGTCATAGACGACCTGAATGGCCGGCTGCCGTTCTTCCGCGGGTTTCGAATGATTCTGCCGCAGGCGCCTGTACACGTTTTCCACGTCGATAATGGCGTCATCGACCAGCGAGCCGATTGCGATGCACATTCCGCCCAGCGTCATCGTGTTGATGTTTATTCCCAGCCGGTTCATCACAATGATTGTTCCCAGGAGCGAGAGCGGGATGGCGATGATCGAAATGACCGTCGTGCGGAAGCTGCCCAGGAAGAGGAACAGGATCACGATGACCAGCACCGCGCCTTCGATCAGCGCCCGCTGCACGTTGTTTACGGACGACAGGATGAAATCGCTCTGGCGGAAGATTGTCGTGTCGAGCGTCACGCCGGCCGGCAGGGTTTTTTGAAGCCCGGCCAGGGTGCTTTCAATGTTGCGGGTTACTTCGAGCGTGTTGGCGCCGGGCTGTTTCGATACGGAGAGGATGACGGCGGGCCGGGCGTTCTGCGAGGCATAGCCCATCTTCACGGCTGCGGCGACGGCAACGTCGGCAACGTCGGCGACGGTCACCGGCTCGCTGTTGCGAAGCTTGATCACGGACTTGCCCAGTTCCTCCACGTCGGCAGTCCGCGCCATGCCGCGGAGCGTGTATTCGTTGCCGTATTCGCGGAGTATGCCGCCTGTCGAGTTCTGCGACATCGTCCTGCACGCCTGCTCCAGTTCTTCCATGCTGACGCCGTAGTGGAGCATCATCTGCGGGTCTGCCAGCACCTGATACTGCTTGTAGTCGCCGCCGATGTTTGTCACCTGCGACACGCCGCCGGCGGCAAGTATTGCGGGCTTTATGACCCAGTCGGCCAGGGTGCGGAGTTCCATCATCGAGGTTGTGTCGGATTGCAGGCCGATGAACAGGATTTCGCCCATTATGCTCGACTGCGGTGCAAGTGCGGGCACGACGCCTCCTGGCATTGTTCCGGCGAGGGCGACCATTTTTTCGCTGACCGTCTGCCGGGCGTTGAAAACGTCCGTTCCCCAGTCGAACTCGACCCAGACGAAGGAGTAGCCCTGCAGCGAGGCGGAGCGTACGCGGCGCACGCCGGTGGCGCCGTTCACGGCTGTTTCGACCGGGAAGGTTACGAGGCGTTCCACTTCTTCGGCGGCCATGCCGCGCGCATCGGTCATCACGACGACCGCAGGTGCGGTGAGGTCGGGGAAGACGTCTACATCCATTTTGCCGGCGGTGTACAGTCCCGCAACAGTCAGTATTACTGCTCCCAGCAAAATGAACAGTTTGTTGTTGAGGGAAAATTTTATGATATTGTTTAGCATAAGATATTTATTTTATTAATAGTTTTTTGATAACTGCACGTCGGTGCATTCAGTGGCCGTACTCTCGCTCGGCGCAGGATCCAGCCCAATGTCGTCAACTTAAGAAAATCGCAGGCGGGCGCGTCGCAGGTAGGGGCGACCCTTGCGGTCGCCCAATCGCAGGCAAACGGTCACCCAGTCGCAGGCAAGGGCGATCGCAAGGGTCGCCCCTACGAACCCGCAATACACAAAACCATTGACGCGCAGCAATGACGGGAGACGATTTTTTCTTAAGTTGACGGCATTGGGCCGGAGCCTTGCTTCCACCGCGGCGCAGTCCGGAGACCAATGCCATCAAGTTAAGCTGTAACAACCTGAAAGGTTGTATTTTCATAACCGCAGGTCGTTGACCTGCGGGAGGTAATCTGCTCCCTCTCTCTGCCTGTAAGGCAGGACATGGTGACCCCGGCGTTGTGTCCTGCCTTTCAGGCAGC
>JAIRZY010000240.1 GCA_031266995.1 Tannerella sp. | reverse complement strand
TTGCCTATATCCGTTTTGCTGTTTGCCGGATCCGCATAGAAGATAAAGCCGTCGATGACATACAGCGGTTCGTTGCCGGCATTGATGGAATTGCCGCCGCGGATGCGAATGTTCGACGGTGCACCCGGAGCGCCCGATGTTTGCGTGACGTTCAATCCCGCGACCGCGCCTCCAAGCAGGGCGTCCAGCGAAATACCCGGCTGAGCCAACACTGCCGCATCGACTGTTGCTACAGCTCCCGTCAACTCCTTTCGCCGCTGCGTGCCGTATCCGACTACGACGATTTCGTTCAGCATCTGACGGTTTTCCTGCAGGGAGACATTGATGTCGAGCCGTTCGCCGACAGGCGTTTCCTCAGTCTGCAAGCCGATAAACGAGAATACGAGCGTATCCTTCTTCGAGGCTTCAATCTGATAATATCCGCTGGCGTCGGTTATTGCATGTGTCTGCGTTCCCTTCAGCAGGACGGTTGCGCCGGGCAAAGGCGTCCCGTCCGAAGCGTCGCTCACAATGCCTTTTACCTGCGCCAGAACAGGATTGCTTATGATAAGCAGCAGCCCCATCACATATATTATTATTCTGCCTGTAAAATCAAGAAAAGTTGCCTGTTTTTCTTCGGATGTACTATATAAATTCATATTTATTTCTTTTTGAAATTTTATGCAAAGGTAGCGGGATTAGAACATCGCTATAATACCATATTTGTGGTATCCTCGACGGATCTGTCCGGAATTCGCTCCAATTCTAAACAGATCCGACAGATCTGTCCGGAATTCGCCCTGATTCTAAAGATTTCCGTCGGATCTGTTCGGAATTCACTCCGATTCTAAAGATTTACGACGTAAACGTTCCGCGCTCCATTATACTTCGCACCGTATAATAGCATCTCAAAAAAAAGAATTGACCGGGAATTGTTGTTTGTTTTAATTTTTTGCTTTAATTTTGCAAATAATTTTTTTACAATTCCGGCAACCATGAATTTAAACAGATATCTGAAAATTATAGATTTATTTTCTTCACGATCCTCGAAAAAAAGTGCGTTGGCACGATTCTTGCAGAGAGAGAGAGAGAGAGAGAGAGAGAGAGAGAGAGAGAGAGAGAGAGAGAGAGAGAGAGAGAGAGAGACTTTCTAAATTATCGTTTTTTGTCCGCATTTGCGTGCAAGATTCATTACATAAAGTTCCCTCCATGCGAAGCCTTTTCGCATGGAGGGAACTTTATGTTTATAAAAACAGGATGAAAAACAGTAACAGGTAAGACATGGCTGAAACAAGAGACAAAATAAAGAATGAAATAGCAGCTTTTTACGGAAAAAATGTTGATTCTCTGTTTTCATACGGATGCAAATTTATTTCCGACAGGGAGCAGGTGAAGGACTGCATTCAGGATGTTTTTGTAAAACTGCTCGAAATGGAAGATATTTCGACGATCATTAACCTCAAGTTTTATATACTTCGATCGCTTAAGAACAGATTGTTCGATGAATTGCAGAAAACAGAACCGTACAGCATTGATGACATGCGTTTTTCTTTCAGTCAGCTGGCTTCGGAAGAAAATGATTTTTTAACGGACGACAGGAACCGTAACATGAAACAGTATGTTCGGAAGATATTTGAAAATTTGACCGACAGGCAGCGCGAAGTGGTCTATCTGCACTACATGGAAGAAATGGGCTATGAAGACATCAGTCGTTTCCTTGAAATTTCCGTTCAGAGAGTGCGTAATATTGCATCGGAAGCGCTGATTCGCCTCAGGCAAAAATTCGGGAATGTCCCGCCGGATTTCTTCCTGCTGATGATGCTGCAATTGTGATAAGGATATCCTGCATAAGGACAGGGGGCATTAAGTTTTTCTTAATGCCCCCTGTCCTTATGTTTCGAATGACTGTCTTCCTAATAGGTTACCCGCTTCACCTGCCGTATGTTAACCGGCCCGAGTAAGCCCGACGGCAGTAAGCGGTCGTCTTTGCGCCAGTGATGCCAGGTGGTGAAGGTATATCGTCCGGTCGGGCTTGGCTTGCCGTCCGTCACCCACTGGGGCATCTCTTTCAGATGCATGCCCTCCCATGTTCGATCTTCGGGCAACTGCTCGTCTCCAATCAGTCGATTGGGCCACATGTTCGTGATTTTCACCTGCAGGACGTTTTCGCCCGGCCGGATGGCATCGGTGATCTCCATATAATAAGGCGGCTTCCAGAGCGTGGGGAACGGTTTGCCGTTCAGTTCCACTTCCGCGAAGTTTTTAAGTTTGCCCAGATCAAGGATCAGGCGGGTATCCGAATCGGGCGCTGCGTCCCAGTTGAACGTTTTCGTGTAGGTGGCCGTTCCCGAAAAGTATTTGACGCCCGCATCCGCATGGTCTGTCCATGAGATGAGCCTGTCGAGCGTGATTCTGTCGGGCGCTCCCCAGTCGGGCGGGAAGGACAATTGCCATGAACCGCCGATCTCCGTAGCTTCAGGCACGTTGACGACACCGGTTTTCAGTGTTTTGCCCGAAGCCGTCGACAGTTCGAAAGATCCGGTTTTCCATGCCCGGATTTCGGGGTTACCCCCGTCGGTCGCGCGTAATTCGTATGCGGGCAGGGGTATTTCATCTTCGGGTTCGAGAGGCAGGGACAGGATTCTGTTTTCGCCGACGCTGGTCATGCCGCGTACGCCGTCGTACGTATATTCGACGCGAATCTCTTTGGCCGACCTGTAAACGGGGTCTTTTCCGCCGGCAAGCTCATTGTTTACCGTCACGGTTAAAGCGCCGTCCTTTACGTATTCTTTCAGCCTGCCGGTAACGTCGACCGTTTTGCGTACCGGTTCCACCTCCGGCACGTTCCTGACAATGCCATACCAGGCTTTGCCGACTTCCGCTCCTTCCGGAAGGCTGATGCTTTGATTTTCATTGACCAGCTCCTGCTTTTTGACGCCGTTCACGCGATAGTCAACCTGTAGCTGCTTGATCACTCCGGGTGCAGGGTCTCCGCCCAGATGGTCGTTTGTCGCGGCTATTTTCAGGTTGCCTTCGGTAACCGCTTTGCGCACAATGAATGTAACGTCGGAACAGTTTTTCACGCCTTCGTCGGCAAAATAACCGTATTCCGCCTTGACGATTTTCAGGTTGCCCGTATAGGCGGGCTTTACGGATACGGCTGTATATTTCACGGCTACAGCGTGCTCTTCGGAAGCCGGCTTGCGGAAGACAATAAACGCCGAGCCGGAGGGAGAGAATCTGACCGGTATGGTTATCAAACCGTCCTTTTCACTGTAAACGGGACAGATCGCAGTTTCGCCTGTTTCCGGATTCCAAAGCTCCGGCGTTTTACCGCTTACGCGAAATGTACATTCCACTTCGTCGCCCTTCTGACGGGGACAGGCGACAAAGTAATAATCCATTCCGTCGATTTCCCGATGAATATAATGCAGCCGGGCGTCTTTGTCGGCGCTGAAATCGGGCTTTATATCCAGTGATTTCAGGACTTCGCCGGGCGATTTGTCGGAGATGACTTTCGTCCACGTTTCATCTGCGAGTTTCCGAACTTCGCCGTCGCTTGCCGGATAGTTGCGCAAGCCCGGAGCGTGCTGGGGTTTCGTTTTCCCGACGACTACAGCTCCGCTGCAGACGAGCTGTCCTACTTTTTTCAATATATCCGGCGACATGACGGGATCGTCGGGCAATACCAGCATGCGATAGCTCATTCCCGAAGGCAGTACGAGACGCCCGTCCTTTACTTTCAGCATTTTCAAGGCGCGGGTATCGCAGCCGTCATAATCGTATCCGTCCGGTAGCGGGGTGTTCCGCAGTTCGTTGGGCGCGCCTTCTCCGCTGTAAAACAGGACGTCGGCCACAAAACGTCCTTCCTGAAGCATATATTGGCAGCGCGCCTGATAGCGGAGCCAGTCCTTGCCCTGTTCCCACCATGTGAGCGTACGCTCGAAGTGAGTACCCCACTGTCCCATTGTCATGCCCGGATAGCGGACAGGATTTGTCCAGGGCTGGTGGGCATAGCGATGATAAATCATGCGGTTGATGCCGCCACAGTACACCGCATCGCCCTGGGCCTTGATGTCGAAGGGGCCTTTCATCCATTTCCCCGCATCGGGCGCGGCGGTAAAGGCTTCGGCGCCGACAAACTTCTTGCCGTACACGTGCGCAATGGATGCCGGTAACTTGGCATTGCCGCTGTTCACGCTGTGACCGCTGCCCGGCCAGAATTCGCCCATCGGTATGTCGCAGAAGCTGCCGTATTGTATGTCGTCGGACGGGCTGTTGCCATAAGGCTCGGAGGAATATAGCAGGCCTGCCTTATGTGCCAGTTCCCCGAAGTATTCCGAATAGTTTTCGGCAAACATGTCGGCAATCACCCGTCTGAAATCCCACAGGAACCGCTCGGTTATTTCGGGCGAATCCACGATGCGGCCGGTAAGTACGGGGAGGAATTTCAGGATGGAATACCCGCATCGCGCCCGGAACTCTTTGTCAAATCCCTGCGTCCAGTTTTGCGTGCCCACTTCATAACTGTCGATCAGTACGTTGTTGAATCCCGGCTTATCGGGGCCATCGGTGGTACCCATAGCGGCGAGGATGAGGCCCAGATGTCCGTCCCAGTGCGCTTTTACGGCTTCGCGGCTTAGCTTGTCACATTCAAGGCCGGTGCCCTCGACGGGTGCGGGATGATTTTTGCGTCCGTTGCTCGTGTAGCCGACGCGAAGAATCGTCCAGTCGCCTTCCGGGGCTTCCCAGGCGAATGTCTGTCCGCCGGATGCAGGCAGCCGGTCTGTCAGGTCGATGATGTCGTCCTGCTGTATGGCCGTTTCGGGCGATGCTTGCGCCGGGGTTTCGTATGGAACATTTTTCCGTTCAATGAATATTTTTGCATTCAGGTTTTCAATGGCCGGTTGTGCGGAACTGCTTGCGGGCGTGCGGAAAGCCAGGAGGGCAATATCGCGGTAAAAGTCGAGATTGGCTTGGGGTTGCGCCGGCGCTGCTGTCACCTGCGCCGGCCCTTTGACCTGCATCTCGCTTGTGACTACGATTTTCATGCTGTTTTCGGGCGTGTTCCACGAGCCGCCGCTGCTTGACCAGCCTGCGCAGTTGTGAATACACAGTTCGAGTCCCAGGCGTTTCGCCTCGGATGCGGCATGCGTAAACAGGTCGATCCATTCGGGACTGTTGAATTGAACGGGGCCATGAGGGATGTTTTCTCCTGCATTGAAAACCTGTGCACCGCCGATGCCGGCATCCGCCATAGCTTCCAGGTCGGCGGTAATGCCTTCTTTTGTTATGTTGCCGTTCATCCAGTGCCACCAGGTGTGCGGTTTAGCCGAAGCGGGAGGATTGA
>JAIRZY010000158.1 GCA_031266995.1 Tannerella sp. | reverse complement strand
AGCCACGTCTTTAAACGGGATTCGCGCATTCTTCGAAATAATCTCCAGAATCTGACGGTCTAACTTATCCACTTTTTCTGTTTCGGATTTTTCCATTTCTGTTAATTTTCTTACGTTTTTAATGGCTCAAAGATAGTGACTTTTCATTTAATCGCAAAAAAAATAAAAACGAACGGATAAATTTCAAACCGTCACGCCATCAAAAAGTTACTTTTGAACGACGTTAGCGACAATGGAGGGGCCGGGATGTTCTATTGCGGCTTCTTTGCGGGGGAATGCCCAGGGGTCGCCCCAGTCGAAGGGCGCCCAGACGCGCAGTTTGCCGTCGGCGGTGCGCTTGTGAAGCATCTCGCCGGAATGGGGGATGTTGGCGTCAACCCAGGTGTAGAGCGCTTTCAGGTCGTCGGCAGAGAGGTTGATTTTCATCTTCTGCTTCAAATCGGGACTGTCGAGCGCACGGGTGAGCCTGCTGACGCGCGAGCCGAACTGTTCGGGCTTTGTTATGTCACTATTCATCTGTATGTCGGAGCGCTCCACAAGTTTCTTCTCCTTGATCGTGCGGAAAACGTTCGAGGCGCTGAAATCCAAATCTGCGGCGGGATTGGCGCCCGAATGACAGGCGGCGCAATTATTCGCAAAAATCGGCGCTATGTCACGCTCAAAATGGACTGGCTGACGGGAACCCCATCGCGGCGGCTCAGGCTCGCTCGGAGGACGCTTCATTGCCATGGGCGACCCGGATATTGCCGTTGCAGGCGCGGCGGTGTTGGTCTCATGGCAACCCGTACACCCGCGCTGTTCGCCCGGAGCAAACGACACACTCGAACGCATGCGCCGCACCTCGCGGTATTGTTCGTCAAGAGCCTGGAAGTAAACCGATGCATTGTCGGACACGGGCACTTTGAAATGTGCCGAGCCGTCGTCCTCAACAGGCACCTCGCCGAGCACGCGCACGGGGCACCAGCGGGTTGCATCCTTATCATCCCAGGTGAAGTTGGCATTCACCCAGCGTTTAGCGCCTTCCCCGGGCACTACGGGCCAGGGCAGCGCCTCGGATATGCGAATATACTTCACCGTTCCGCGCTCAACGCCGTCCATGCCCTGATAGACGTCGGGGACGTTGCATACGGCGTAATTCTTTGTGTAATCGACCGACGAGGGCAGTACGGGTGGCGTTTTGCGGGCGTGAAGCGGACGGGCATTCAAAGCGCCGGTAAACGGGTCGCGGTATATCAGTTCCTTATTTCCAAACACATCTACAAGGTAAACGCCGTAACCGTTTGCATCCACATCGGTATCGCCCTTCCAGTAGGAATAACGTTTAGCGGCTGCGGATGAAAAGCCGTAAGAGACAAGGAAAGATTTCTCGCTGATGGCATAAGGCTCCGTGTAATAGCCGCCGGCATCGGTGCGACCGCCTTCCGCTACCATCGGATAGGGCACTTTCCCTTCGTATATCTTTATTCCGCCGGTTACTAACCGGATTCCGTTGCCGTCGTTTCCGCCGCCCGAAGGGTCGAGCAGCACGATTGAGCCTTGCGGCAGGGCGTGATGACCTGCGGCGATGGCGATCAGTCTGTCGCCGCTTTCGCCGAGGCTCGAAGCAAGGCGAACGCTGTACGGAATCGGTATGTTATGCTGTTTGAAAAGCGCGTCGGCGCCGGTGCCGTCGGGACGCACCGTCCAGACGCTGTGGGTCTCCATGAAATGCCGTTCCTGATATTCCCAGCGCAGGTAGGCGATCAGGCCGCTGTTCAGGACGTGCGGGTGCATGTCGATATCCTTGTGGTTGAGCAGCCGGCGGATCGCTGTCCGGTCGGGCGACAGGACATAGAGGTTGAGGTCGGTCAGGTCGTTGTTGTAGGAATCGCACGAGGGCGAGTTGGCGGCGCGGTCGCTTGAGAAAACGATACTCCCGTCGGGCAGATAGGCAGGCTCCACATCGCTCCAGTAGGAATGTCCCGTCAGTTGGGTGACTGTTCCGTCGAAAAGGTTCAATTCGTAGATGCCCGGAGGGGGAAGCGTACCGAGTTCGCGAAGTTCGTGCGCGAAGGAAGCGTTATCGTTGCATCTGGCGTTGTGATCGCCGGGCCAGACGGTGCTGAAAGCGGCGGGCGGGGGCCAGACGGGTTGCCGGGCGTAGGCAAAAACGACTCTGTCGGCATTGTAATGCAGGTCGAAGCCATGCAGGTGACCCTGTCCGAGTTTGCCCTGCAGAAGCGGCCTGGCAGCGCCTGTCCCGGCATCCACGACCATCAGATCGCCTCCGGGCTTGTATGACCAGTTGGTGTGGACGCCGCAGACATTCGGCTTATGATGAAAACCTTGACGGGTAAAGAGCAGAATCTCGGAGTTTTTATCATCCAGTTCCGCATAATGGAAAGCCACAGCGCGGAGTTGGCGGCGGGCGTCGAGCCACAGTTGGCGGCAGGTCGCTTCACCGGCTGTCGCGCTCCCGGCGACGATCGCGTCAAGAGCGGCGGATTCGGCGCCCATCTTCTTCGCTCTTTCGGCGTACGAATTGATCTCTTCGCGCAGTTTGGCGGCAGAGAACAGTTTGTCTTCGAGGGTGAGGTGCCGTATCCAGTCATAGACAGGCAGCTCCGAAGCATTTACGGCGGCGTAAGCCTTCAGCCATTGCGGGGCGTCGGGTTTCGCGGCGTCTTCCGGCGAGATGCGCACTACGTCTTTGTTATTGGCATGTCCCACTAATTGCGTCGCAGCCGCATAGGCGAGTGCGCGTACAAACACGTCGTCCGACTTCAATCCGCCGGCGACTTCGGTCAGTCGGGGGTCAGCCGTCGAATCGGCAGAGAGCTTGCTTTCATTGGCAAGCCGTTCAAGTTCGGCTGCTCTTTCAAGGGATATGTTTCCTTGAGCAGCCATCAGTTCAATCGCTATCAAAGCGCTGAAAAAGAATGTCAAAATTGTTTTCATACTCTATCTTTTTGAACAGGAATATACCGTTTGCTTATTTCACTTTTGTCCAGGGATATTTGGCCAGGAAATCGAAGTCGTTCCTGCACGATGCGTAGATGTCGCCTCCCGTCTCCTGTTCGACGGTCAGGTCTTCCAGTCCGTACGAAGCGGCCTGTTCGAAGAGCGCGTCGTAGGGGACATCGCCCTGTCCGACTTCTGTGTAGCCCTGTCCTTTTTTGAAGTCGGAAGCATGCCACGACAGAAAGCGTCCCGGATAGTTCCGCAGATACGCCAGGATATCCCCGCCGCCATTCACCACGTGTCCCAGATCCATCTGGAAAAATACCAGCCTGGGATCTGTGTTCCGAAGCAGCAGGTCGTAGATCACTTCGCCGTCCACCCGGCCAAATTCCGTGTGATGGTTGTGATAACCGAACTTGATGCCGCCCGCACGGCACAGTTCTCCGATGCGGTTGAACTGTTCGGCCGTGCGCTTCACTTCGTCCGCCGTTCCTCCGGCCGGCAGGAACGACTGGGTCAGCCGTTTGCCTCCGGCGGCGTTCATCCCGTCGATGCTTTTCCGCCAGTAATCCCATTCCCCGGCCTGCACGTCTGCCGGAAGCAGGCCCGTGCCGCAGTGCGTGCCGGAGAGTTGCATATTTACATCCTTCAGCATCCGGCTCCATTCCTTCAAAGGCTTGTTCAGGAA
>JAIRZY010000122.1 GCA_031266995.1 Tannerella sp. | reverse complement strand
ACGTAGCCCACGGCCGTGCGATATGTCCACGCTTCGGCGTCGAAATACGTGATCCGCATGCTCTTCCACGGATAGGGCGCGGCCGCCAGGTGAATCACTTCGCCTTCCGGCAGCGTCGCCAGCGCCGGGGCGTCATACGCCGGAGCGCTCCTGACGGGCAGCGAGGGGGCGGATACGACGTAGGGATAATACGCCGCTTCGCCGCTGCGCTGCCGGTCGCCGGGCCTGTCGATCGTTTTCTTCGGGTATATGTCCCGGTATCCCCACTCGCGGCTCGCTGCCGTCCGGCCCGCACGGGGCGCGGAGGGGCGAAGGGGCGCATTCACGCCCGTGCAGTCCTGTCCCGCGGCGCCTGCGGCCAGGGCGACACAGAGCGCTGTGATGTAAACTTTTCTTTTCATAACGTTTTCCTCCTTTATATTGGTGTAATAAAATCGTGCCTCACGGCCTACTCCGAAATACGGAAGGCGGTAAGGATGTTGTCCATTTTAGACAGTGTCGTGCAGAGCTTGCGCACGTCTTCGACGTTGTGCACTTTCAGCCGGATCCGTCCTTCGAAGATGCCGTCGGTCGTTTCGATCACCAGTCTTACGATGTTTACGTTAAACTCGGAGATCGTTTTTGAGATGTTGCTCAGCACGCCGATGGCGTCGATGCCTTCGACCTTGATGGTGGCTTCGAACGAGAAGGCGGTGTGCTCGCTCCAGCGCGTGGCGATGATGCGGTCGCCAAACTTGCTGTTGCGGTTGATGGCGACGGGGCACATGCGCTTGTGGACGGCGAGCATGTTGCGGTCGATGAAGCCTACCGTCTCGTCGCCGGGGATCGGCTTGCAGCACTCGGCCAGCGTGTAGTCGCGGTTGAGGCCTTCCTTGGTGAGATAGAACGGTTTTTTGCGGTCGAACTTCGGCGCTTCCGTTGCGTCGCCTTCCTGCTGTTCGCTTGCCTTGTTGCGCCGGCGCACGATGGCGAAGAGGCGGAAGAGGTCGGTCTTCGTCTTCAGGATCTTCTTCACGTTTTCGAGCGGGGGCACGTCGCCTTTTTCCGTCGCGCAGTAGAGGTCTTCGCGGTTCGTGAAGCCGTAGTAGGCTGCGACCTTGTCGAGCAGCGACGTGTTTGGCTCTTCGATGCCCGACCGTGCGAAGGCTTCGAGCACCTTTGCCTTGCCCCGCTGCGCCGTCTTGCGCCGTATGTGTTTCAGCGCCGTGTTGATGTCTATCCGCGCCTTGGCCGTCTTCACGAAGGTGAGCCATTCGGGCTGTGGCGCCTGTCCGGCCGAGGTGACGACCTCTACCTGGTCGCCGCTGGAGAGCTTGCGGCTGACCGGCACCAGCACGTGGTTGACTTTCGCCCCGACGGCCCGGTTGCCGATGTCGGAGTGCAGCTCGTATGCAAAGTCGAGCACCGATGCGCCCCTGGGGAGCGTCTTGATGTCGCCTTTGGGGGTGAAGACTTTGATGTCGGACTCGTAGAGCGTCATCTTCAGGCGGTCGAGGAAGTCGATCAGGTCGGGAGTCGGGTTTTCGAGTATCTCCTTGATCGTATCGAGCATCTTGCTCAGTTCTCCGTCTTCCTCGACGTTGTGATCTTTGTAGTTCCAGTGCGCCGCCAGCCCCCGCTCGTCGATGTCGTCCATCCTGCGGCTGCGGATCTGCACTTCGATCCACTGCCCGTCGGGGCCCATCACGGTCATGTGCAGCGCCTGGTAGCCGTTCGACTTCGGGTTCGACACGAAGTCGCGAATCCGGTCGGGCTTGATTTTATATATGTCCGTAATCGCCGAATAGATTCTCCAGCATACGTCCTTGTCCGAGATGCCTTCCTGCGATTCGAAGACGATGCGGACAGCGAAAAGATCGTATACCTCCTCGAAGGGCAGGCCTCTCGTCTCCATTTTGCTCCATATCGAGAAGTGCGACTTGATGCGCTTCGTCATCACGTAGTCCAGCCCGAGGGCTTTGAGCTGCGCGTCGACGGGCTTCGCAAATTTGTCGAACAGCGACGACAGTACGGCCTCCTTTTCCTTCAGGTTCCAGTCTATTTCGAGATAGGCGTCCGGATTTTCATATTTCAGGCACAGGTTTTCCAGCTCCGTCTTGATGGCATACAGCCCCAGGCGGTGCGCCAGCGGGGCATAGAGGAAAAGCGTCTCGCCCGTGATGCGGTGCTTCTTTTCCTGCGACATGAAGTCGAGCGTGCGCATATTGTGCAGGCGGTCGGCCAGCTTGATCAGTACGACGCGTATGTCGTTGTTCATCGTCAGAAACAGCTTGCGGAAATTCTCTATCTGCTTCGAGTTTTGCTCCGGGCTTTGTTCGGCGATTTGTCGGGCTGCCTGCTCGGCGAATATCCCGCCTGCAATTTTGGTCAGCCCGTCCACGAGTTCTCCCTCCTTTTCGCCGAAAGCTACGTTATCCTTATATAGATTCTTGATATCCTCGACCTCATATACCGTATCCTCGACCACGTCGTGCAGTAGCGCCGCGCAGATCGAAGTCGACCCCAGGCCCATCTCGTTACACACGATGCGGGCGACCGCCAGCGGATGCATGATATACGGCTCTCCCGAACGCCTCCGCGCATCGCTGTGCGCATGATCGGCGAATTTGAACGCCCTTATTATCAAGTCCGCCTTTTGCCTGTGATTGGAGTGCATATACTCGTCAAGCAGCGTGTCAAACATCTCCTGCACCTTCTGCCGGTCCCGTTCGTCCTGGTTTTTTGCTTCGTTCGTATCCATCAATAATCTGTCAATAAAAAAATCAAATCGTCATCCCACCGGGATTTTAAGAATCTGCCCCGGTTTGATCATGCTCCCCTTCATACTGTTCGCAGTCTGTATCATCGAAATCGTCACCCCCGGATACTTCTTTGAAATGGAATACAAAGAATCGCCGGACCTTACCGTATACGAAATCATCCTGTCACCGCTTTCCGCAACGGCGTTGCCCGACGGCGGCGGCGCCTGCTGCCTCGGCGCGACCTGTGCGATCTGTCGCGATGCGGCGGGTGCCGCTGCCGTCGACGTTTCTTTTTCAGTCGGCTTCTCTTCGTTGCGTGCATACGCGATGCCGCCGTTGTCAATATGCACGGTCAGCCTCCGGCCGCTTGCCACGCGATTCGAACTCAGCTTGTTCCACCGTCGTATATCCCGGGCCGTCACGCCGTAGCGGCTGGCGATGGTATTCAGGTTTTCGCCCGAAGCTACCGTATGCCTGACCGTTTCGCGCCTCGGATTGTCTTTCGTATCGCCGGACAGGTCGACCGTTTCGTAACCTGCCAGCAGTTCGTCGAGGCGATGCCGGCCGATCGTATCGGCGCGGTCGATGTAGGCCAGCGTGGCGGATACGGGCAGTTTAAGGGGCGAAGGCATGATGTTTCCGGGGACAATTCCGCGCTTGTACTGCGGATTGAGCATCCGTATCAGTTCGATATCCACATTGAGCACGTCCGCCGCCTGCTGAAAGTGCAGCAGATTGTGAACCATTACTGTATCCGACGCGAGCGAGAGGCTCGTCTGTATCGGGCAGAGATTATGTTCGCAGTGGTAGGTCATGATGTAGGCGGCAGCGATGAACAGGGGAACGTACGAGCGCGTCTCGCGTGGCAGGTAAGGAAATATTTCCCAGAAATTTGTCTTTCCACCCGAACGGCGGATAGCCTTGTTCACATTGCCCGGCCCGCAGTTGTAGGCCGCCAGCGCAAGATGCCAGTCGCCATAGACAGAATACATCTCCTTGAAATAGCGACATGCGGCATGTGTTGCCTTGGCCGGATCCAGGCGTTCATCTATCAGGCTGTTGACTTCGAGGCCGTAGAGTTTTGCCGTCGGCAGCATGAACTGCCACAGTCCGCTTGCGCCGACGCGTGACAGGGCGTCGGGCTTCAGCGCGCTTTCCACCACGGCGAGGTACTTCAGTTCGTCGGGGAGGTCATACACGTCGAGTATCTGTTCGAACACAGGGAAGTAGAGGTCTGCCATCCCCATCATGTAGCGCACCAGCTCGCGTCGCCGGTCCGCATACAGATCAATGCATCTGCGCACGACCGAATTGTAATCCATAGGGATGATGCAGGGCAACCGTTCCAGCCGCTGCTGGTAGACGGCGTCGGAGAAGGACACGTTTTCATCGTTGTCCAGGCAGTATTTTTCAGTTTGGGAGAAATATTGCACATGCCAGCTTTGCAGCAGTTTCCCCATGTTTTCGTCCAGTATTTCGGGCATCATCCCGATGGCGGCAAAGGCCGAGTCGGACGACAGTTCCGAATACGTTTCCTTCGGCAGAATATCCGCATCCTGTGCGGAGATAACGGGTATAAGTCCCGGCATTAGAAGACTGTACAAAAGAAGTACTGTTTTTTTCATTCTGTGTTAAAATTTAATGCTGCAACTGACGCCATACAGACGCGAACTATAAGCTGTTTGAGGGTAGAAGACCGGCTCCACGTGCAGCGACAGATCGTCCGAAATGTCGAAATCGAACAGTTGAGCGTCGACATACGCATCGGCTACGCATATAAGATACCAGCCGACCGTCAGGATGATACTCAGATCGCGGTAGCGGCGGTAGAAGTCTTTTCCGTTTTTCAGGCGGCTCTTGAAATTGGCGTCCCTGATATATTCGGCCGGGTCTCTGCCTGCCGGGACGAAGCTCACCCAGCTTTCGTTCCAGCTTTCCGGGCTGTCGGGGTCGTCGCTGGAGACATAAAAATAGGCGTCGGAATAGTCGCGATAGTTTTTATTGTTCCACGAAATGGCGTATGCGAAACCCATGAAGCCGCCGTAGACTAACGGCAGTTTCCAGTACTTTCGGTTATAGATCTGCCCCAGGCCGGGAAAGAGGGCGGAGTAGATCACCGCCCGCGTCGGGGCAGGCTTGAAGGGCTTACGAATGACGGGCGTGGGCGTCCATTGCGACGTGTCGATGTCCTGCAGTCCGGTAGCGAGCACGGAATCCACGCGCGAAAGAGGAATCGAGTCGTTCGCCGTCATGTCGTTTTCCTGTGCCATCAGCGGAAACATGATACCGTTTGTCGTTGTTAGAATCATTATTACTGCTATCCTGAATCTGTTCGCCACACCGTTCCGCATTTCCTGTCACATCATTTTGTCCAGCAGTTCCACGATCTTCTCCAATTCCTCTTCCGAGCGGATCGGAATCGATATTTTGCCTTTGCCGCTTTTCTTGTTGAACGTCAGGTCTACTTCCGTCCGGAAAAAATCCGACAAGTGCTTCTGTAACTGTCCGTATTCGTTCGGGAGCTGTTTTCTGTTCTTTTCTTCGGTTTTCTTATCGGGCACGGCCGCTTCCTCCGTCGAGGTGCGGCGCGTCAATTCTTCCACGTTGCGGACGGACAAGCCCTCGTTCAGGATTTGCTCGTAGATGGCCAGTTGCACTTCGGGATCGTCGACGGAAATCAGGGCGCGCGCATGTCCCATGTCAATTCGTTTGTCTTTTACGCCGACCTGTATTTCGGCAGGCAATCGTAGCAGGCGCAGGTAGTTGGCTATCGTCGTACGTTTCTTCCCAATCCGTTCGCTCAGTTTTTCCTGCGTGAGTCCGTGCGTATCGAGCAGTTGCTGGTAGGCAAGCGCCACTTCGATGGCATTCAGGTCTTCGCGCTGTATGTTTTCGATCAGCGCCATTTCGGCGACATTTTCGTCCGCCGCCGTCTTGATATATGCGGGGATGCGCTCCAGCCCGACCATCTGCGCGGCGCGATAGCGGCGCTCGCCGGCGATAATCAGGTATTTGTCTTTCGAGACTTCTTTGAGTATGATGGGCTGGATGACGCCGTAGGTGTGGATGGACGTTGCGAGTTCTTCCATCGCCTCCTGATCGAAAACGGAGCGCGGCTGTTCGGGATTCGGTTCGATTTTGCTCAACTCGATTTCGCCGATAGACGACGAGCCGTTCGCTTTCAGGTCGTCCATCGAAAGGATGGCATCCAGTCCGCGCCCCAGTCGCTGTTTATTTTGTTTTGCCATGAGTGGTTGCTATTTGTTCTTTTCTATCAGTTCCTGCGCTAACTGTATGTGGTTGGCCGAGCCTTTCGATTCGACGTCGTAGAGTAATACCGGCTGGCCGTAGCTGGAAGCCTCTACGAGTTTGACATTTCGTTGTATCACAGTCGTAAAGAGCAAATCCTTGAACTTATTCTTGACCTCTTCGTATATCTGGTTGGCCAAGCGCAGACGTATGTCGTACATGGTCATGAGGAAGCCTTCGATTTCGAGCCGGGGATTCAGTTTGGACCTGATTATCGTTATCGAAGTGAGCAGTTTGCTAAGACCTTCCAGCGCGAAATATTCGCACTGCACCGGTATGAGTACCGAATCGGCGGCCGTGAGTGCGTTGATCGTAATCAGACCCAGCGAGGGCGAGCAGTCTATCAGGATGAAATCGAAGCTGTCTTTCAGCGGCGTGATGGCTTTTTTCATGACATACTCGCGATTTTCTTCCATGCCGAGCAGCTCCGGTTCGGCGCCCGCGAGATTGATGTGCGAAGGAAGCACTTTCAGGTTGCTCAGTTCGGTTGGCAC
>JAIRZY010000267.1 GCA_031266995.1 Tannerella sp. | reverse complement strand
CGGTCACCCTGCCGTTCAGTTATTTTTTTTTGCTATATTTGCAGCCGTAATATATTTGAACATAATAAAATATTTAGTGAAATGAGAAAAGCAATTTTACAAATCCTGCCGGCGCTGCTGCTGCTATGTGCCGCCTCGTGCAGCGACAGCGACCTGCAACTCACGGGCGAAAACGGAAAGCCCGGCAAGATCAGCTACAACAGTTATGACCGCGACAGTCACGTCTATTTCTACTATCAGGGCAACCGGCTTTCCGAAATAAAGGATAAGGGCAGTTCCATTCTGAGTTTCAAGTATGAAAACAATGAGCCAGTATCCGTCTCCGTCTCTCCCGACAACAGGGAAGTGGCAGACGGAAACGGGTCGACGGTGTTCAAGCGGAAGGACGGCAACCGGATCACGATCGAATCCTCCGGCGAGCCGAGTTTTGACCTGTATGTGAGAGAACTGGAACTGGACGAAAACCATATCCCCGTAAGAATAATGGAAGCAGGCGTCTACTCCCGCACCGGGGCAAACGGAGAACTCACACAGGTCATGGACGGACTGTATTACGCGGAATTTACGTATGACCCTGCAACCCGGCAACTGCTGAAACAGGTGGTTCACGACAAAAGCACATCCGAGATAATCGCCACCTACGTGTATGAATATGAAGGCAATACAGGCGCCGCGTCGAAAATAGACCTGCCCCTCTGGTATGGCGCATACATGGCGTACGGACACAGGGACTACAAAAACGCCTGGAGCTGGCTTTTCCTCAGCTATTCCGGCAATATTGTCAGGGAAACGGCCACCCTGACGGACGACGGACAGCGCGTCTACAACTATACCTATCGTTACAACAGCGAACGTACGCCTGTTTCAATGGAAATCGACCTCCTCGACATGGCGCTGTCCATCGCCTATTAGACGGATGCGCGTCGCCGCCTTCCCCCTCGGGCGTGGAAGCAGTAAATGATTATGAAACCGTAAAATCGCCGTGAAATAATTTTTTTCACGTACCTTTGCCGCCGGTTCACATTCATGAAGAATATGAGTAAGAAAAATCTGTCTCTCAAGCGATTGATCAAAAGTTTCGGATATGCGTTCAACGGCATACGGGTGTTTGTCCGGCAGGAGCAAAACGCACGGATACATTTGGTTGCACTCTGCTGCGCCGTGGCGGCCGGATTCTTTTTCCGCATCACGCCGTCCGAATGGATCGCCGTCATCTTCGCCGCCGGAAGCGTGCTGACGGCCGAGGCCATCAACTCGTCCATCGAAGAGCTGTCGGACGCCGTTTCGCCCGAACGCAATCCTAAAATAAAACTGGTCAAAGACCTTGCCGCAGGCGCGGTATTGCTGGCAACCTTCGCGGCCGTAATCGTCGGCGCCATCATCTTTCTGCCCGGAATCGTCGCGCTGTTTTGAATGGAAGGTCGCATCATCATTTCTTTGGAACAGGCCGTTCCCCGGTCGGACGGGATCCGGTTTGCCGAACCCGTCCGGTGGACCGTCCGGCAGGGCGAACAGTGGGCAGTGATCGGGCCAAACGGCGCCGGTAAAAGCATCCTGGCCGGCATTCTGCAGGGACGTTATCCGCTGAAGGAAGGGCACGTACGGTACGCGCTGAAAGGAAAGCCGTGCGACAGTATCAAAAGCATCGCCTTCAAAGACATCTATTCGCTGGCCGACATGCGCGGCGCCTACTGTCAGCAACGCTGGCATGCCACGGAGACGGACGAACTGCCGACCGTCGGCGAATTGTTTCCGGCCGTCGTGCCCGCGTCGTTCGACGGGCTGTGCAAAGCGTTTCGCATTGCAGAATCGCTCCCGAAAAAAATCATTCATCTCTCAAGCGGCGAGCTGCGCAAGCTGCTCATCGTCCGCGCACTGCTGTCCGGGCCGGAAGTGCTGATTCTTGACAACCCGTTCATCGGGCTGGATGCCGTTTCGCGCGACGTGCTGACCGACGTGCTGGGCGACATCGCGCGGATGCAGCAGACGCAGGTCATGCTGCTGCTGTCCAATCCAGCAGACATTCCCGCAACGGTTACGCACGTCCTGCCCGTCGCGAACCGTCGATGCCTCGCACCCCGGACGCGCGACGCGTTTATGGCCGGCGCAACCCTGCACGACACACTGTTTCCCCTGCCCTTCCGACCGATACAGCTTCCTGCTGGCGAAGCAAATGAATCCACTCACCAGGTCACATTCAGGATGGAAAACGTCACTGCTCACTATGGCCGGCGCGCCATTCTCGAAAACGTGAACTGGGAAGTGCGCAACGGCGAGAAATGGGCGCTGACCGGGCCGAATGGAAGCGGCAAGACATTGCTGCTAAGCATGGTCTATGCAGACAACCCGCAGTCATATTCGCAAACACTCTACCTCTTCGACCGCCGACGCGGGACGGGCGAAAGCATCTGGGACATCAAGCGGCGCACAGGGTACGTCTCACCCGAAATGCATCTTTATTATATGGAAAACGTGCCGGCGCTCAACATCGTCTGCTCAGGGTTCTTCGATTCCGTCGGGCTGTATCGCAAATGCAATAATGCGCAGAAAGACATCGCCACAGCGTGGATGGCGACATTCGGAATCAGCCATCTGCGCGATCGCACGTTCCTGACGCTCTCGTCCGGCGAACAGCGGCTGGCGCTGCTGGCCCGGGCGTTCGTAAAAGACCCCGCGCTGCTCATTCTCGACGAACCGCTGCACGGACTGGACGCATCGAACAAACAACGCGTACAGCAAATCATCACAACCTTCTGCTCCCGCAAAAACAAAACGCTCATCTACGTCTCGCATTATCCGCATGAAATCCCGGAATGCGTCACGAAGCAATTCAGGATTCAATGACACGGAGGCTCGGCGGGCATGGAGATTGTTCTCCTCCGTGTAATTTCTCCGCGATTCCAAAATTCAGTTATTCCGTCACTCCGTCGCAGGCATAAAAAACGGGAGGAAAAACACTCCGTCTTCCTCCCGTTCCATTTCCGTAAAGCCAATACTTGCTTAATCCATGATTTTGATCCGAATATTACGGAACCAAACGTCGTCTCCATGATCCTGGAATCCGATGAACCCTTCCTTGTTTTCGCCGCCACAGTTATTCAGCAGTTCGAACGCCAGCGGCCAGTCTTTCTCGCTGAACTTGCTTGCCTGAAGCATGTCTGTCCACTGTTTTGTCCAGAGGTGGTATTCGACCACCGGTTCGTCGTTCTGATAGTGAATAATCGTGCCTTTGTAAGACAGAATTTTACCCTTGTTCCATTCGCCGAGTGCGTTCGCATTCTGCGGTTTGGCGGGAATCATGTCATACAGCGAAGCCGACTGGCGGTTTCCGTCCACGCCGAGTCTGGCGTCGGGATGGTTCTCGTTGTCAAGCACCTGATATTCGGGCGCCGAAATATACGAAGGTTCGCCTTCCACTTCCTGAATCATGTAGAGCACACCCGAGTTGGAGCCTTTGGCTACTTTCCACTCAAATTCAAACTCATAATTTTTGAATTTGTGAGCAAAAAGAAGGTCTCCTCCATCTTTGGCGCCGGCTTCTCCTTCACCCGAACCTTTGATGTGGATGGAGCTGTCGTCGACGACCCACGCCGGGGGCACGTCTTCGCGGTCGTAGCCTCTCCAGCCCTTGAGCGTCTCACCGTCGAACAGGGTAATCCAGCCTTCGTCATCTTTCGGAAACTCGGACAAGTCCGCTGCCGGAAAATCCAGCAACTTATACCCGCCGCCACCACCACACGAAACGAGTCCTGCCATCATAGCTACTGCGCTTGCCAATAAAATCGTTTTCTTCATCGCTTATACATTATATATACGCTCCGATCAAGGCATCGCTGGCAATTTCCAGCCATCACGATAGGTATGGTTGATCAGTTCGGATGCAAATTCCCCTGCATTGACCGCATCTGTCCACGTTTTGTTGAACGAAGGATGGCCGTCCTTGATTGTAAAACCGTCCTTGATCACCGTCTTGAGGGTTTCGCTCGAGCCTATATTGGTGAATTTCATGTTTCCACCGTCCCAGAGCAGTTCCTTGTTGAGCGCCTGCAGGCGAACGGCCAATACGCCCATCACTACCATTTCGTTGAACGGACCTGCTTCGGAGAAGTCGGAAGCCGTCTTTACACGGCTGGCCGGGCTTTCCTTACATGCGCGTACCCAGTCCAGTTCGTGCCTGCCGTCCGGCACGCGGCGGCATACTTTCGGTGCGTTCGGTACGCGACCCGACAGGAGCCACGGCTTCAGGCCGTAGCAGCCGCAAATCAGCGTATCTTTCGTTCCGTGGAAAATAACCAGACCACCGCCTTCACCCATCAACTGCTTGCCTTCGGGGAAGCCTGCCGGCCGGTCGGGCATCATGCCGCCATCATACCAGTGTACGACAACTTCGGGCATGGCAACCTTCGGCAGGTTTTCGCGTGCGGGATAGGTCAGTTTCACGTGCTGTGCCTGCGGAGCGCAGTCATTCAGCAACAGGGTGGATGAGCCTTCCGCCTTGATGGGATAGCCCAGTTTCAGTCCCTTGAATACCGGATGCAGGATATGGCAGGCCATATCGCCCAGTGCGCCCGTACCGTAGGGCCACCATCCGCGCCAGTTCCACGGGTGATAGATGCTGTTGAACGGACGTACGGCTGCCGGACCTGTAAATAAATCCCAGTTCAGTGTCGACGGCACCTTGTCGGCTTTCTCCGGCGTGTTCAGTCCCTGCGGCCAGATCGGGCGGTCGGTTGCGGATTCCACTTTCGTGATTTCGCCGATTTCGCCGTTCCATATCCACTCGCAAACCAGATTTACGCCTTCGCCGGACGAACCCTGGTTACCCATCTGCGTGGCAACGTTGTGTTTGGCTGCCAGTTTGGTGAGCAAACGCGATTCGTATACCGAGTGCGTCAGCGGTTTCTGTACATACACGTGCTTGCCGAGCGTCATGGCTTCGGCTGCGATGATCGCATGCGTATGGTCGGCCGTAGCAACAATCACGGCGTCGATGGAACTGCCCAGTTCATCATACATCTTGCGATAGTCCCAGTACTTCTTTGCACCCGGATGACGATCGAATGCCGGCTTGGCATACTTCCAGTCTACATCGCAGAGGGCAACGATGTTTTCGGTTCTTTCAACCGCTCTCAGGTTCGAATTACCCATACCGCCAATACCTACCGAGGCGATATTCAGTTTGTCCGTCGGAGCCGTGTATCCGTGGCTTTTGCCCAATACGCTGCTCGGCACAATTGATAATGCGGCTGCAGCCGCTGCTCCTTGTTGAAGGAATGATCTTCTTGAAATGTTTGACATAGCAATAATAATTTTATGTGAATTAATGTGTTACATTCATCTGGCTTAATTTTGCCTGTGCAAATATAAAAATATGAATGCGAATGGCAATGCGTTGTAACGAGTTTGTATAAAAAAATAGTTTTTTTTAACGATATAGGGGCTGCGAGGGTGTGGAAGGGCTTTTTATACGGCTTCCGGAGATCGGAAAAATATGCGCTACACGCCCGGACGGGGGCGGATTGGAGGGATTTAATTACAATTATTGTTAATATACGGGGGAAAATTGATTTTCGCGATTTTTTTGCATCCCGTATTTGAGTTTGTTATTTATATTTGCAGAATCAAGTGTGGCTGTTGACGGAGTATGATGAGAGAAGAAATCGTATATGCCTGTCAATACACTGACAACAAAATAATTGTATGGCGCTTAACTAATTTGGAGAAAACGGTATGACAAAAAGAGCAGTATGGCCGGTGCGGGTGTTCAGATTTTATCTTGAGGGATTCAAATCGATGGACTGGGGGCGTACGCTCTGGGCGATTATCCTGATCAAGCTGTTCATTATGTTCGTGGTACTCCGGATATTCTTCTTTCCGCGCTACCTGAACCGATTTGATACGCACGACGAACGTCAGGAGTATGTATCGGGCGAACTGATAAACCGGGCATCAGAGTGACTTTACACATTTAATTAGTATTACACCTTAAATAAGAAAACTATGGTAGAAAGTATTGATTCTTCGTTGATTGACTGGTCGAGAGCGCAATTTGCCCTGACCGCTGTTTATCACTGGATTTTTGTGCCGCTCACGCTTGGGCTGGGCGTCATCATGTCGGTGATGGAAACGATTTATCTGGTAACCGGGAAGGATTTCTGGAAACAGACGGCCCGCTTCTGGATGAAATTGTTTGGTATTAACTTTGCCATTGGCGTGGCTACGGGGCTGATTCTCGAATTTGAGTTCGGCACGAACTGGTCTAATTATAGCTGGTTCGTAGGCGATATTTTCGGTGCTCCGCTGGCTATTGAAGGCGTGGTGGCCTTTTTCATGGAGGCGACGTTTATCGCCATCATGTTTTTCGGATGGAACAAAGTGAGTAAAGGCGCACACCTGGCGTCGACCTGGCTTACGACGGTCGGGGCGACGCTGTCTGCGCTGTGGATTCTTGTTGCGAACGCATGGATGCAGTCTCCTGTGGGGATGGAATTTAATCCGGATACGGTACGCAACGAGATGGTCGATTTCTGGGCTGTGGCGCTGTCGCCGGTGGCGATCAACAAGTTTTTGCACACGGTGATTTCGGCATGGGTGCTGGGCGGCGTGTTCGTGATCGGCGTGAGCAGCTGGTTCCTGATTAAAAAGCGGCAGCGCGAATTTGCCCTGGCGAGCATCAAGATCAGCGCGATTTTCGGGCTGGCGGCGTCGCTCCTGCTGCTGTGGACGGGGCACGGCTCGGCGCAGCAGGTGGCCGACAAGCAGCCGATGAAGCTGGCCGCCATGGAGGGCCTGTACAGGGGCGAGGCGGGCGTCGAACTGATCGGCGTCGGCGTGCTGAATCCTGCCAAAGAGGCGTATAATGACGGTGCGGATCCGTTCCTCTTCAAGTTTGCGTTCCCGAAGATGCTGTCTTACCTGATTGACTGGAAGACGGATTCGTTCGTGCCGGGCATTGCGGACCTGATCGACGGCGGATACCGCACGGAAGACGGCACGGCGCTGTCGGCGCAGGAGAAAATCGAGCGCGGCCGGCGGGCTATCAATGCGCTGGCCGGTTACCGGCAGGCGGTCAGGGACAATGACCGGGCTGCGGCGCAGGAATACAACGCTGTGCTGAAGGAGAATTTTGACTATTTCGGGTACGGATATATCAAGCAGCCAACGGACCTGATTCCGTCGGTTCCGCTGACGTTCTATTCGTTCCACGTGATGGTCATTCTGGGATTCTACTTCATACTGATGTTCGTCGTGGCGCTGCTGCTGAGCCGGTCGTTTGCCGAGCGCAAATGGCTGCAATGGGTGTGCCTGTGGTCGATACCGCTGGCCTACATTGCGGGACAGGCGGGATGGGCGGTCGCCGAAGTGGGACGCCAGCCGTGGGCGATACAGGACTTGCTGCCTGTGAACGCGGCCGTGTCGAAGCTGGCGTCGTCGTCGGTGCAGGTTACTTTTTTCCTGTTCCTGGCCTTATTTACAATACTGCTGATTGCCGAGGTGCGGATCATGGTCAAGGCCATAAAGAAGGGTCCGGAACTGGCGGAGGAGCAGAGTGAATCATTTTAAATCGAAATTATCATGGACTATTCATTCTTTCAACACTACTGGTGGTTACTTGTCTCCCTGCTGGGAGCTTTACTCGTGTTCCTGATGTTCGTGCAGGGCGGGCAGTCGCTGCTGTTCACCATCGGACGGAACGAAACGCAGCAGAAGATGCTGCTGAACTCTACGGGACGGAAATGGGAGTTTACGTTTACCACGCTGGTGACGTTCGGCGGCGCGTTTTTCGCCTCCTTTCCGCTGTTCTACTCCACCAGCTTCGGGGGCGCTTACTGGGTATGGATTCTGATACTGCTCTGCTTCGTGCTGCAGGCCGTGTCGTACGAATATCAGTCGAAGAAGGGCAACCTGCTGGGCAAAAAGACGTATCAGATTTTCCTCGTTCTCAACGGCATACTCGGCCCCGTCCTGATCGGCGCGGCTGTGGGCACGTTTTTCAACGGCGCCAATTTCTACGTAGACAAGGGGAATATTACCGACCTGGGGATGCCGGTCATCTCGACGTGGGCGACGTATCACGGCGTGCAGCTTCACGGGCTTGAGGCGGCGCTCAACGTCTGGAACCTGTGCCTCGGGCTGGCAGTGTTTTTCCTCTCGCGCATACTGGCGCTGCTCTATTTCGTCAACAATATCAGTGACGAGGAGGTCGACACGCGCTCGCGCCGGCAACTGTGGATCGAGACGGGTCTGTTTCTCGTCTTCTTCCTCACCTTCGCGGTGCATCTGCTGCTGCAGGACGGTTTTGCGGTCAATCCGGCGACGAAGGAGGTGTTTCTCGCACCAAACAAATATCTGCATAACCTGCTGGAGATGCCTGCCGTGGCGGGCGTGTTTCTCGCGGGCGTCGTGCTGGTGCTTTTCGGCATCCTGACCACCCTGCTGTCCGCAACGCGGCGCGGGGGAATATGGTTTGCGGGTACGGGGACGGTGCTGACGGTGCTGGCGCTGCTGCTCGTCGCCGGGTGGAACGGCACGGCCTATTACCCCTCGGTAGCCGACCTGCAAAGCTCGCTCACCATCGAGAACAGCTCGTCCAGCCTCTTCACGCTCAAGGCGATGAGCGTCGTTTCGCTCCTGATCCCCTTCGTGCTCGTATACATCTTCTTTGCCTGGAGGGCGCTGGATCTCCGCAAGATAGACAGAACGGAAATGGAGGAGAGCGATCAGGCTTATTAAATTCAGGATTACGGAAACGCGGAGATTACGGAGAATAAAACTGCTTACCTTCAAGTATTTGTTATTTTGCCCCGCTCTCTTCTTCTCCGCGTTCGCCGTGTCTTCGCGTCATACGGCGCAACCCGCAAGCCGGACTGTTTTCCGGCGATATTGCGGCCGTGAACCGGGCGTGTAAAGATGCGGAAACCGGAGTTCCGTACGGGTCTACGGAAACCCTGTAGAGGTCTACCGAAACTCCGTAGAGGTCTACAGAAACTCTGTAGAGGTCTATGGAAACTCCGTAGAGGTCTACAGAAACTCCGTAGAGGTCTACAGAAACTCCGTAGAGGTCTACAGAAACTCCGTAGAGGTCTATGGAAACTCCGTAGAGGTCTACAGAAACTCCGTAGAGGTCTACAGAAACTCTGTAGAGGTATACAGAAACCCTGTAGAGGTATACGGAAACTCCGTACGGGTATACAGAAACTCCGTACGCCTGAACCGGAGTCAGGGATAAGAATAGCCCGCAAAGGCATACATATTTCTATTGATATGAATGCCCTGCGGGCAATTTCCTTCGGAAAATCAGAACCCCGCCACTTCCATATAATTCATAATTCATGATTTATAATTCATTTTAAGGCTCTGCGGGCAACGGCCGGCCGGTTCGCAACGGTCAGTGCGGCATCTCGTACGACCGGAGCGTGACGTAAATCACCGTGTCGTCTTCCACGTCAAAGCGGCAGTCTTCAAACGCCGGAGGGCCGTAGGCTCCTGCGGCGTTGTTGCTGAAGCCGGTTTTTTCGACGGGAATGCCGAAAGAGCCCGTGTCGAGCTTGCCGTTGCCGTTCGCGTCGTGGAAAAGGGAGACGGCATACCGGCCCGGCGCGATGCTGTCCATGACGATGCTGACCTCTTCTCCCTCCACCTTTGCGATGGCTCTGTACACCGGTTTTTGCAGAAAGGTTTCCGCGTCATACACGGCCACGTATATCGTTCCCTCAATCTCTTCAATGCCGTCTACGGCGACGGTCAGCCGGTGCTGTGCGCCGAGCGTGCCTGAGACGAGCAGCATCAGCATGATAAATGTCTGTTTCATACTTTTTGATTTAATAATAAAATTTGACTTATAAGTTTCTTAACTCGTTTGCTTTTTTCGAAGCGCTGAAGGTCAGGAAGACGCCCAGGAAAAGGAAGCGTCTGTCGGCGGCGGTGACGGCTTTCCTGACGCCGGATTCGGAATATTCGTAGCCGTAAACATTCCGGTAGTCCAGCACGTTTTGATAGCCAAAGTGGATGACAATCCAGTCGACGGGCAGGTACGACCACGAAAGGTCCAGGCGGTTGCGGAAAGGCGTCGTGCCGAGTTTCGCATAAGGACTTGCCTCTCCGTAGTAAGGCGTGCCGGACGAAATATTGTAATTGCTCCCGATCAGCGAGTGCAGGGGCGCGATCCAGTATTTCAGCGTCGCATTGAACGAATGTGGCGCCACGTACGGCGGAAAGATTTCTTTCTGAAAGTATCCGTACCGCTTTTTCGTATTGTTGTACGAATATGTCAACCAGTACTCCAGCAGGCCGAAATTGTTTTTCCAGAACAGATCGACGCCGTATCCGCGGCCGCGTCCCGCATTTGCAAAGGCTTCTGCGCCGTATTGCCCCTGCGAGAAGGTAACGGCATCTTTATACCTTTTATAATAGGCGTCTATTTGAAACTTGCTGCTTCTCTTTACGTAGCTGTACGATGCGGTGCCTTTGGTCACGGATGTGAAATCTACGCCGGCCGACTGCTTCAGACAGTCCATCACCGGAAGCTGGAAATAATCGCCGACCGACAGGGAAAAAATATTTCCGGAATTGAGGCGCCAGGCTACATATACGCGCGGAGCGATATTGAACTTCTGTAAATACCCGGAGTATTCGCCACGCACGCCTGCGCTTGCCGTCAGGTTGTCGGTCAGAAACAGTTTTGCATCATCATACACACCAAACAGGCTGCTAACCGGCCGGGCGGTATATTCCTGATCGTGAGAATAAGTTTCCCTGTACGGATTGTAAATAAATTCTACACCCGCGCGGTTAATCAGCTTCCGGTATTTGTATTGCAGCGTGATTTTGTTGTGATTCCATATATTTTGCGTAGCCAGCCTGTCGTTTTTCGCCTGCGCATCGGTGAGCGACAATTTGTCGACGACTGCATTTCCGGCTACCGACAATGACAGCGCATGATTGAAATTATGATAAAAATTCAGTTGCGCATATACATAGGTTTGTTTGACATCGCTTTCCATCGGGATATTGTCTATATTTTCGCTGGCAAACGCACCGCCGGAATGGCTGCCTTTGAATTGCGCCGTCATTTTCGTGCGGGACGAAAATTCTCCGGTCAGGAAGAAGTCGGCGGCAATTTGCTGATAATCCCTTGTCCAGTCGTACTGATTCCCGTTCAGCCGTTTCGACAGCGCCAGATTGCTGTAGTCGAAGCTGGCGCGGTAGGCATACGAGGGTTTTTTGTCGATATGCGTCACGCCGGCGTACACCGACGACGCGGCGAGGGTGGTTTTGGGCTCCATCTGTTCCCTCTCCCTGGTGTTGAGGTTTACCACGCCCGACAGCGCCTGCCCGAACTCTGCATTGAATCCGCCCGACTGCAGCACAATGCCTTCAAACAAATCGGAATTGAAACGGCTGCGCGCGCCTGCGTTCCGGGAAGATGACGAATAAGGATTGGCCACAATCAGATCGTTGATATACACCTGCGATTCGTCGGTATTTCCGCCCTGCACAATCAGCCGCCCGTCGTTGTCGCCGGCCTGCACGCCGGGCAGCACGCGCATGTTGGCGATAATATCGGCCATTGCCGCCGGGTTGGTCTGAATGTCAAAGGTCGACATTTGCAGCGTTTGCGCCGAGTAGTCGCTAAAACGCCCGTGGCGAGAAGCGGAAACCGTTACGCTGCCCAGATTGTAGACGCTGTCCAGCAAAATCACTTTTATGCTGTGCTGACCTTTGTTCAGCGTCATTGTTTTGGTTTTGTAGCCGAACGACTGAAAGCGGATGCTTCTGTTTTGCAGCGTGTCGGGGCAGATAACGGTAAATTTCCCCTCATTGTCCGAAACGGTTTGAGCAAATCCGTGATTCAAGTCTATATGCACGCCCGCAAGCGGGTGATTGCCGTTATTGACGATTTCGCCCGACAGTTTCGTTTGCGCCCGCAGGCTGCACACACTGCCGAGGAGCAGAAGCAGGAGAATGGATCTGCAGTTGCTCATTCAGCCCTTTTTTCTTTTTCCATCAATTCCGCTATCTTGCGCTCCTTCCATGCTTCGCCCCACAGGCCGCAGCGGGAAATGCCGAGTCCGTGGCACAGCAGTCCGATTCCCCAGCCGAGCAGCGGCCAGAAAAACCACCACCGCCCCGGCGAGGTTAAACAGTCGATTAAAAACAGTCCTGCATTGACGATACAGTAGGTCAGCAGGTGAGAATAAAATCCGCGCAGCTCATTGGCTCTGCGTTCTGCCCGTTGGCGGGCTTCGTTGTCATGAATCTGTTCCATTTTTTTATCACTTAAAATTTGTTTGACGCTGCAAAGATAAATGCATTTATGATATAAACCAAATTTATTCCCCATTATTTTCAGGCTGCGAATTATTTTTTTTCTTCGGGCTTTCGGGAAATAACCCTGCTTTATGCAGAATTTAAGGGTTTTATGCCGTCATTTGCATCCGGAGCAATCACTGAGTGACGGAGCGACTGAATAACCGGATCGACCTCACCCCCGGAGGCTGCCTCAAAAACGCACAGATGACACAGACCGGGAGATTCTCACAGATAAATAATAAGCGTACGGTTTAAATACGGCGTGCAGCGCCATCGTTTCCGTGTTTACGCAATTCCGATTTGATTGGCAGGGAATCTGTAGCTGAAAAGAAGATTTCCAGACAGGTGGTTTCATAAAAGGGTATAACTGCCTTTTTCATGTTTTCATTTTCTTCTGCCACTCCCACGCCGAGCGGAGCGTGTCTTCGAGTGTTTCTTTCGCTTTCCAGCCCAGCGCCCGGTTGGCATGCCGGGGGTCGGCCCATACTTTTTCGATATCGCCTTCGCGACGGCCTGCGACTTTGTATGGCATTTTTACACCCGTACTCTTTTCGAAGGCATGAATCAGTTCGAAAACGGATACGCCACGCCCCGTGCCGAGGTTGAAGACCTCCACGCCTTCGGCCGCGCGGCCTTCGGACAGCCTGTCCATCGCCGTCACATGCGCCCGCGCAAGGTCTACAACATTGATATAATCGCGGATACACGAGCCGTCGGGCGTGTCGTAGTCGTCGCCGAACACGTTCAGTCCCGGCCGAATCCCGGCGGCCGCCTGCGTGAGGAAAGGCACCAGATTCTGCGGCACGCCGATGGGCAACTCGCCGATTTCGGCGCTCGGATGCGCGCCGATGGGGTTGAAATACCGGAGCAGGATGCTCCTGAACGGCGCGCCGGCATGTATCGTGTCGCGAATGATTTCTTCGCATATCTGCTTCGTGTTGCCGTATGGCGACGTGGCCGGCTTGATGGGCGCGCTTTCCGTCACGGGCAGCTCGTCGGGCTGTCCGTAGACCGTGCACGAGGAGGAAAAGACGATGCCCCTGATGCCGAAACCGGGCATCAGTTCCAGCAGGTTGAGCAGCGAAACCAGATTGTTTCGATAGTATTTCAGCGGCTGCCGCACCGATTCGCCCACGGCTTTACTGGCCGCAAAATGTATGATGCCCTCGATGCCGGCATAGCGTTCGAAAAGCTTTTCCAGCCCCGTCCGGTCGTTGCAGTCCAGCACCTCAAACGCGGGACGGATGCCCGTGATGCGTTCAATGCCGTCGAGCACGCGGACGTCCGAGTTGGACAAATCGTCGATGACTATCACTTCATATCCTGCATTTTGCAGCTCCACGACCGTATGCGAACCGATATATCCCGTTCCGCCCGTAACTAAAATCTGTTTTTTCATTTCTCCCCCTCCTGTTTTTCAATAATTAAACGATTCCTGAAAATCCCATGAACGCCATCGCCAGTAATCCGGCGACAACCAGCGCGATGGGCATCCCCTCCATCCCTTTTGGCAGCCTGACCATGCTCAACTGCTCGCGTATGCCGGCAAACAGAATCAGCGCCAGCCCGAAGCCCAGCGCCGTCGAGATGGCGAAGACGACGCTTTCCAGCAGGTTGAAGTCTTTCTGAATGACCATGATGGCGACGCCGAGGATGGTACAGTTCGTCGTAATCAGCGGCAGGAAGACGCCCAGAGCCTGATACAGCGCGGGAGACATCTTCTTCAATATGATTTCGACCAGTTGCACGAGGCATGCAATGATGAGGATGAACACGATGGTTTGCAGGAAAGCGATGTGGAACGGGTCGAGCACGGTTTTCTGTACGATATAGGTAAATATCGTGGCGATGGTCATCACAAAAGCTACGGCGCTGCCCATCCCGATGGCGGTGTCGAGTTTTTTGGACACGCCCAGAAACGGACATATCCCAAGAAATTGCGCCAGCACGATGTTGTTCACAAAAACGGCGCTGATAAAGATCAGTATGTAGGTCATTGCTATTCGGTTTTTCTTATTTTGTTAAACAGGGCAATCATGTATCCCAGAACGATGAAGGCGCCGGGAGCCAGCACCATGATCAGGATGCCGGACGATTCGGGATAGATGGCGAAGTTGAACACCCGGCCCGTGCCCAGTAGTTCGCGCACGACGCCCAGCAGCGTAAGCGCCGCCGTAAAACCAAGCCCGATGCCCAGCCCGTCGAGCATCGACTTGAACACGTTGTTGCGTGCCGCAAACGTCTCGGCGCGCCCCAGCACGATGCAGTTCACCACTATCAGGGGAATAAACAGTCCCAGACTGTTGAACAGTGCGGGGATATACGCCTGCATGACCATCTCGACAACCGTCACGAACGCAGCGATCACGATGATATATGCAGGTATGCGCACCATGTCGGGAATGAGATTCTTCAGGAGCGAGATGGCCATGTTGGAACACAGCAGTACGAAGGTCGTGGCCAGCCCCATGCTCAGCCCGTTCAGCGCCGACGAGGTAGTGCCCAGCGTCGGACACATCCCCAGCAGCAGGACGAAAGTCGGATTTTCCTTTATCAGTCCGTTCAGCAGTATCTTAAAATTCGAATGATTCATAATATATTACGTTCTCCTTTCCCGTATTTAACCGTTAGTCTTTTCCTCGTCTTCCTCTTCGCCGGCTGCCTCCGTGGCGCCGCTCAGGCCGTCCGCGACGACGCCCGAATCGCTGGCGTATGCCGCGTAAGCCACCCTGACGGCGTGGAGGAACGCGCGGCTGCTGATGGTGGCAGCCGTGATGCCGTCAATTTCGCCGCCGTCTTTCGAAACGGTCAGGTTGTCCTTCGCCGGATTCTTGCCGACGACGGAACTCTTGCGCTCCGCGACTTCGACACGGAAACCGAACACCGTTTCGACGAGGCTCCTGTGCTCTCCCGTCTGCGGCTTGAACCAGTCGGTCATCTTCGTGCCCAGTCCCGGCGTCTCCTTCTGGTCCAGCACGGAATAGTTCGTGATGTTCCCTTCTCTGTCGAAGCCGACCATCACCTTTATTTCGCCGTTGAATGCGCTGTTCGAAAACGACTCTACGGCTGCGCCTACGAAACGGTCTTCGCCGTCGTATGCCTTGTAGACGGTCAGCGTGCCTGCGCCTTCGACCTCGACCTGTTTCGGTTCGTCCAGCCGCTCGAAAGCCGGCAGCACCTCCCTGATGGCGTCCTGCGCCTTCACCACCTTCGCGGCTTCGACAGGTTCTTTCGTGACGGAATACATCAGGCTCAGCGACACCGCGGCAAACAGCGATATGCCCGTCAGCACGGACGCCATGTTTATTAAATTGGATTCCAACTTTGCCATAATCTTCTAACTCTTCATTTTCTTTGTCTTTCCAAACCTGCCCGGCTTCATATATATATTAATCAGCGGCGTGAAGGCGTTCATAATCAGTATGGCGAACGAAACGCCTTCGGGATATGCGCCGTAAACGCGGATGACAACCGTGATGATGCCGATGCCCGCGCCGTAGACCAGCATGCCGCCCTTCGTCATGGGCGACGTGACGTAGTCGGTCGCCATGAAGATGGCGCCCAGCAGCAGCCCGCCCGACAGCAGATGAATCGCAGGCGAGGCATACGCCCCGGGGGCGGTCAGATACAGAATGCCCGTAAAGGCAAATACCGTCACAAGAATACTCGCCGGGATGT
Organism: Tannerella sp.; assembly: GCA_031266995.1. Classification (GTDB taxonomy): domain Bacteria; phylum Bacteroidota; class Bacteroidia; order Bacteroidales; family Tannerellaceae; genus Tannerella. The sequence goes on along the minus strand of JAIRZY010000267.1, from coordinate 3,695 downwards.
GCCACGTGATGATTTTGCGTATCAGCAGAAAGGCAAACCCTGTCAGCAGCGCCACGGCCGACACTTCGCCCATCGAACCGCCGATGTGGCCGAGCAGGAAATCCATCACGTCCGGCATGTCCCCCAAGTGATGTTTGACTGCTTCCAGCGGCGTCGCGCCCGTTTCCGCATCGAGATAAGCCGTGTTCCACGCCTTCGGGACCGGCCACGACGTCATCTGCACCGGAAACGAGAGCAGCAGGACGACACGCCCCACCAGCGCCGGATTGAAAGGGTTGTTGCCCAGCCCGCCGAACGTCATCTTGCCGATGCCGATGGCAACGAATGCGCCGATGACAATAATCCACACGGGAAGGTTCGACGGCAGGTTCATTGCCAGCAGGACACCCGTCAGGATGGCCGAGCCGTCCGGAATCGTCATCTCCTTCCGGAAAAGATATTTCTGTATCAGAAATTCGCACAAAACGCAGGATGCCACCGAGACAGCCGTCACAATCAGCGCTCCCGCCCCAAAAAAGTAGAGCGAAGCCAGAAAGGCGGGAATGAGCGCTGTCAGCACGCCGTACATGTTTCGGGGGATGCTGTCGCCGCTGTGAATATGCGGAGAAGGGGATATAATCATTCGATTTTCCATGTCATTCTATTTTTACTGATTTCCGGGCGCGCACGATCGCCATCACTTTCGCTTTTCCCGAACGGATGTAGTCCAGCAGCGGACGGCTTGCGGGGCAGGTGAAACTGCACGAGCCACATTCGATGCAGTCGGTCACAAGCTCGTCTTCGGCCAAATCCCATCTCTGATACTCGCTTGCGCTCATGAGCAGGGTCGGATTCAATCCCATCGGGCACACATGTACGCATTTGGCGCAGCGGATACAGGGCTTCGAGGGCCTGCGCAGGGACGCTTCCGCAGGGAGCACGAGGATGCCCGAGCTGCCCTTCGTCACGGGCATATCCACGACGGCCAGCGCCTTGCCCATCATCGGGCCGCCGCCGACAATCTTTCCCGCCGCTTCGCCACGGCCGCCGGCGGCTTCTATCAGCTTGCGTACCGGCGTGCCGAGACGCACGAGGAAGTTCGACGGCGTCGCCACGCCCCTGCCCGTCACGGTGACGACGCGCTCTACCAGCGGTTTGTTTTTCTGCACGGCTTCGTAGACGGCATAGACGGTACCCACATTCTGCACCACCGCCCCGACGGAGATGGGCAGCGCGCCGCTCTGCACCTGCCGGCGCGTAATGGCGTCGATAAGCTGCTTTTCGCCGCCCTGCGGATACTTCACCCTGAGCGCCACCACCTCGATGCCGGGATAGGCGGCGGCCCGCTCCGTCAGCAGCCCGAGGGCGTCGCGCTTGTTGTTTTCGATGCCGACGACGGCGCGCGAGACTTGCAGCGCCTTCATCAGGAGGGTGACGCCTACCAGTATTTCCTCGCTTTTTGCCAGCATCAGCGCGTGGTCGGCCGTGAGGTAAGGCTCACACTCCACGGCATTTATTATCAGCACCTCCGCCCTGTTTCCGGGCGGGGGCGTCAGCTTGACGTGCGTCGGAAACGTGGCGCCGCCCAGCCCGACGATGCCCGACGCGGCGATCCTGTCGATGATTTCCTTCGCCGTGAGCGTGCAGTCTTTTTTCAGCGTCCCGGTGCGGTCGACGGATTCCTCCCATTCGTCGCCTTCCACGGCGATATAGATGGCCGGGCGCGCCGTCCCGCCGGCATCGGGGGCCGTGTCTATCCGGCTGACCGTCCCCGAAACGGGCGAATGGATGGCTGCCGAGACGAAACCGCCCGCTTTGGCTATCAGCGTGCCGACCCTGACTTTGTCTCCCTTTTGCACAACGGCCTCGGACGGCGCACCGATATGCTGGCTCAGCGGGACGACGACCTGCTCCGGCAGCGGCAGCGGAGTGACGGGCTGCGAGGCCGACCATTTGTTTTCAGGTGGATGTATCCCGCCGATTCGGAATGTTTTGAGCATATTTCTTATGAATTAATCGTTAACGGCTGGTTTGGATGGCTCCGGCTCCTTCTCTTTCCGGGGCGGGAAGTTCAGCTCGTGAATGGAGCCTGTCGGACAGGCGGCGACGCACTTGCGACACAGGCGGCATTTCGTGTCGTCGATATACGCCAGATTGTTCGCAATCGCAATGGCGTCGAAAGCACATTCCTTCAGACATTTGTTGCACCCGATACATGCGCTGGTGCACGCTTTCCGCGCGACGCCGCCCTTGTCTCTGTTGATGCACGAGACGTAGATGCGGCGCGATTTGGGTCCTTTCTTCCGCAGCTCGATGAGGCTTTTGGGACAGGCCTTCACGCAGGCGCCGCACGAGGTGCATTTTTCTTCGTCTACCTCCGCAATCTGCGTGTCGGGGTTGATGCGGATGGCGCCGAAGGTGCAGGCCCGGACGCAGTCGCCGTAGCCGAGGCAGCCGAACGAACAGCCCGTTTCGCCGCCGCAGAGCGAGGAAGCGATCCCGCAGTTGGGCGCACCGTTGTAAGTATTGACGCGCGGGCGCACGTCGCACGTACCGTTGCATCTGACGACGGCGATTCGCGGCGCGTCCGCCATGGCGTCAAGTCCCAGTATGGCGGCCACGCGACTCATCGCAGGGTTCCCGCCGACGGGACACAGCAGTCCGTCCAGCGTAGAGGCTTTCACGCAGGCGTCGGCAAAGCCGGCGCAACCCGGATAGCCACATCCGCCGCAGTTGGCGCCCGGCAGCGCTTCCTGCACTTCCGCAATGCGCGGGTCTTCGTCGACCTTGAATTTCTGCGACACGACGTACAGTATGACCGACCCGATCGCACCTATAGCGCCCAAAGATATTACAGAGTAGATTATCATCTGTTTATGATATTTTAGAAAGTGTAAATACGAACTTTTTCGCCAGCCTGCCGCGCATCAGCCGGACGACAGCGCAGTAAGGAGCGAGGATACACAGCGCAGCAACACCGGCGACAATGTCGTTTCCGCTTATTGCATATCCGGCCGCGAGGGCTGCGACAACGAGTGCGAGCGGCACGACAAATGCGATCAGAACGGCCGTCATGCCCTGCGACATGTGCGCGTGGATGTGGACTGTCTCGTTTACGGAAAAACTGCCGCTGTGATCTTCTATTTCAATCATCTTCACGCTACGGTCCGATGCGTGGCACAGCGATTTCGCGTGACATTCGCTACATGCGGACTGCTGCACAATGCGCACATGCACAGTGGAGTGTTCTATTTTCGCAATCACGCCGGAATGTTGTATGCTTTTCTTCATGATTTTGTAATCTCGACATTGCAAAACGCGACAAAAGTAATGATAAATCAGGAAACGCGCCCCTGTATGTTCCGTTTTTTATTCCTAAAAAAGAATAACATGCCGTGGCGTCGAGGGCGGGAGGTACGAATCCCGGTGGCGCGAAGGGGGAATCCATCTGAAATCCACGAATCGGCGGTTCAAAATGGGGAAGAGGTTAAATTCAATATTTAAAAATCCGGGCCGCGCGGCGCATTTTTTATCCCGAAATGTCCATTAGCGAATTCTCTGCCGCAAATTGCGGGAGACCGTCCCCCACTCGGGGACATCCTGCCGGAAACTCCGGGAGACTTTCCACCATGAGTGGCAACCCTGCTGGAAACTCCGGGAGATTTGCCACTGTGGGTGGTAACCTTGCCGCAAGTTACGACAGAACTGATCGGAAT
>JAIRZY010000261.1 GCA_031266995.1 Tannerella sp. | reverse complement strand
CTCCCGCAGGTCGTTGACCTGCGGTTATGCAGATTCTGCCTTTCAGACAGTTGTGGCTTAATCTGATAACGTTGTCCGCACGGGACGATATATTGACATGTCTTGGAGATATTATGATAGCTTTGCGAGACTTTCGCCTTGCTGCCGATCGCTCTGCAAGCTGAAGCATACAATTAATAAAGTGCTGCCTCTGCAAAATAATAATATATGTACGCACGCCGTACATATATTATATGCAGAATAATTTTTACATTGCGTCATGCCGGTGAATTGTGATGCAGGATATTTTAAATTGACAGAACATGGGTGGGTGCAGTATTACGAGAAATATGGCGTATGGCATCATGGATGTGTTTGGGATATGGAGATATTAAGCATCGCGTCTCTACGGGATGACCCCGCGCAAATTATTAATAAAATATAAATATTTTACGAATTGCGCAAGTCAATCAATAATCATTATCTTTGCACCTGAAATGTACGCTTCATTTCGACATCGAACAGAAACGGTATATATAACTAATGTATGGAAAAAATCGAACATCGGACAGTTTCCCGCACCGGATCGGCATCATCGACCCGACGGCACGGGCATGCCTGCGGGGTGACGCCGACAGATAATTTGCATCGCATGGATAGAATTGATTCATATTCAATATGTAAGACACGGCAGGCCGGAGACAGCGGGTGGACGGATGCCCGTATGCGTAGAGCGTTTGTCCGCCTCGCGTGCGGCCTTTCCGCAGGTTTTGAAAACCCGGCACCCCAGGGGTGCTGGCGTCCCGGAAGTTCCGAGAGCCTGGCACCCTTGGGGTGCCGGCGTCTCGGAAGTTCCGAGAGCCCGGCACCCGTGGGGTGCCGGCGTCTCGGAAGTTCCGGCGGCCCGGCACCCCTGGGGTGCCCGTGTCTCGAAAGTCATGAAAAATGGCCGCGCGCGGTGGGACGGTCAGATCAGTTTCGCAATGCAGGCAAGATATTTTGCGTCCGTTTCGTCGAAAGCGTTCAGGCGGTCGCTGTCAATGTCGAGCACGCCGGTGACGTTTCCGGCATCAAAAAGCGGCACGACGATTTCGGATTTCGAAGCGTCGCTGCAGGCAATATGTCCGAGGAACAGCTCGACGTCGGGCACGATGACCGTGCGCCGCTCTTTCCACGCCGTGCCGCAGACGCCGCGTCCGAAGGCAATGCGCGTGCAGGCAACAGGGCCCTGGAACGGCCCCAGCACGAGCGTGTCGCCGATGACGCGGTAGAATCCTGCCCAGAAAAATCCGAATGTCTGCCTCAGCGCAGCGGCCACGTTGGCCATGTTGGCGACCGGATCGCTTTCGCCGGCCGTCAGGCCTTCGAGCTGCGGGAGGAGCGATTCATACAGCGCCTGCTTCGAGGCGTTACGGGGGGTGATAATGTGTTCTGACATGTGTTTCGCAGATTCAATATTCAAAGATTCAATGATTCAAAGATTCGAGGATATGGCCATGCGGCGGCGCCGTCATTCCGTGCCGTTCAGCAGCAGCGAGCTGTCGCCATAACTGAGGAAACGGAATCCGTGGCCGAGGGCATAGTCGTAGATGCGGCGCCAGTCGCTGCCCGCGAAGGCGGAGACGAGCAGCAGCAGCGTGCTCTGCGGCTGGTGGAAATTGGTGATGATGCCCTGCACGATGTTGAAAGCGTATCCGGGAGCGATCAGCAGGCGTGTTTGCGCGACGAGGCGGTCGGCGTGCCGTCTGTCGAGGTAGTCGAGGACGCTGCGAAGCGCATCGTGCGGGCGAATGCGTGGAGCGCCGTCGCCGTAGGGCGCCCACTGCCCGACCTGCAGGTCGCTTTCCTCCGCGCCGGGCCTGTCGGCCAGGAGCGCGCCGAGGAAGTAAAGACTCTCCAGCGTGCGCACGGACGTCGTGCCCACGGCGATGACCGGCCCCTCGCGGCGCAGCAGGCGGTCGACCGTGCGGCGCTCTGCGACGAAATGCTCGCCGTGCATCTCGTGCGCCCCGACCGTGTCCGTCCGCACCGGCCGGAAAGTGCCGGCGCCCACGTGCAGCGTCACCTCCTCGCGCCCGATGCCCCTGCGTTCCAGCGCCTCCAGCACTGCGGGCGTAAAGTGCAGCCCGGCCGTCGGCGCCGCCACCGAGCCTTTGATCCGGGCATAGACCGTCTGGTATGTCTCCAGATCCGCCTCTTCCGCCTCGCGGTGCAGGTACGGCGGGAGGGGCATCGCGCCCGCCGCCTCCAGTATGTCGGCAAACGTGCAGGAAGGATGTGTCCACGAAAACGTGATCAGTTGCCCGCCGCCGTGCGCCGCTTTCCGCGCGGCCGTCAGCGTGACCGCCTCGCCGTTCATCCGGAGCGTCTGCCGCAGCAGGCCGCCCTTCCACCGCTTCGCGTTACCGATCAGGCAGAGCCAGTCGCACTGCCGCGTCTGCCTGAAGGCGCGCCCGTAGTCGGCCGGCTCAGCCGGTTCGAGGCAGAAGATTTCGACACGTGCGCCCGTCTCTTTCGCGAACGTCAGCCGGGCGCGAATGACGCGCGTGTTGTTGAAGACGAGCAGCGCGGGGGCCGGAAGGCAGTCGGCCAGCCGGTCGAAGCGCGTTTCGCCGATTTCGCCGCTCCGGTATACCAGCAGCCGCGACGTGTCGCGGGGCGAGAGCGGGTAGCGAGCGATCCGCCCGTCCGGCAATTCATAGTCGTATTCCGCGATGCGGATGTCTCCGGGAGTTGTCATATCAGAAATATGTATATATAAATGAATATAAACTGCCGCAAAAGTACGGCTTTAAAACGAATCCGTCAAACTGCGCGCGGATTTGGATGCATCGGCCGCCGGTGGCGTGCGGCGCGCGTGGCGGGCATGGCGTTCGCCGGCGGGTGCCGGTCTCGCGCGCGGTGCGGCCGTCCGGCACCCGTCGGACGGGCTGCCGGCGCAGGGGCGTAAAAAAAAATCGACGCCGGCAGCCCGTGAGCCGCCGGCGTCGACCGTGCGATGCCGCTGTGCGATTACAGTTCCCGCAGCCAGATGTTACGGAAGCTGATCGGCTCGCTCGGATCTCCGTGGCTCTGGAGGACGATCGGGCCGGCGCCGTGGGGCTGTACCTTCGGGAAGCCGATGTATTCGGTGGTTCCCAGGATCGTCGTGTTGTTCTGCACCACGATGCCGTTGTGGAGCACCGTCACGCGCGGCGGATAGCGATACGTGCCGTCGTCCTTAAAGACGGGCGCGGTGTAAATGATGTCGTACACGTTCCATTCTCCCGGCTTGCGCATTGCATTCACCAGGGGCGGCGACTGCTTGTAGATGCTGCCCGCCTGCCCGTTGACGTACGTCTCGGCGGCGTAGTTGTCGAGCACCTGTACTTCATACAGACCCTGCAGGTACACGCCGCTGTTGCCACGCGCCTGGCTCTGGCCGCTGATGTTTTCGGGGATGCGCCATTCGATGTGCAGTTGGAAGCTGTCGAACGCCTGCCGCGTGCAGATGTCGCCCGCGCGCTTGTCGACGGTGAACGAGCCGTCGCTGTTGACCTTCCAGCCCGCGTCGGATCCGTCCCGGGTCGACGCCCATGCTGCCAGATCCCTGCCGTCGAAGAGGACAACCGCATCCGACGGCGCGGATGCGGTCGCGATGTCGCCCGGCGCGACGATCTGAGGCTGCGGTGTCCAGTATTCGGACATGCCGGGGCGCATGTGTTCCTGCTCGGGATAGCTGTTTTGCGCCTGCGCAGCCGCTGAAATGATGAGGGCGGCGCACGTGACGCCGCATAGCATAATTCTACTCATGGTTACTTGTCTTTAATTAATTAATAACGTACAAAAATACATCTTTTCCTGATAGCGCCTTCATTCTCCGGCAAAATTTAACGCTCATATCCACCGCACGTAGGCAAAATCCATCCTGTGGGGCAGCTTTTCGTTGACGGGATACACGCGAAATCCGACCTGCAGGCGCCCCATCTCGGACGCCTTCCTCGTCAGCTCGAAATGCAGCTTCGGCCCCTCTTCCTTCACCAGCGCAAAGGGCGTGGCCGAGACGAATTCCTGCCGGTTGCGGTCGGGATTCTCCTTCGTACACACCATCTCGACGCCGAGCATGCACTGCAGCTCGTGGCGGTCGACGGTCACGCGGATGGTGTAGGTCTCGCCCACGACGGGGTGCAGCGCCTCGTCGTACTCGAGCGATTCGACGGCAAACGAGTCCCAGTGCGCCGCCACCTCCTTCTTCCACCGCGCCAGCTCGCGCGCCTCCGCATAGCCGCCGTCCGAGAGCCTCTTCACCCGGCGGGCCAGCTTGCTGTAGAAGCGGTCGACGTAGTCGTCCAGCATGCGCTTCATCGTGTAGTGAGGCGCAATCTGCGAAATGGAGTTCTTGATATACTGTATCCATTCGGGCGAATACCCCTTGCTGTTGCGGGCGAAGTAGAGCGGTATGACTTCATGTTCGAGGATATGATATATCGTCGCGGCGTCGAGCTGATCCTGATACTGCTGGTTGTCGTACGTCCGCTTTTCCGTCAGCGCCCATCCCGCGCCCTCGCGGTACCCCTCGTACCACCATCCGTCGAGGACGGAAAAGTTGAGCACACCGTTCATCTCCGCCTTCTCGCCCGACGTGCCGGAGGCTTCGAGCGGGCGGGTCGGCGTGTTCAGCCACACGTCGACCCCGGCTATCAGGCGGCGCGCCACGCGCATGTCGTAGTTTTCGAGGAAAATGATTTTGCCCAGAAACTCCGGCCGGCGCGAGATCTCGACAATGTGCTTGATCAGCCCCTGTCCGCCCCCGTCGGCCGGATGCGCCTTGCCGGTGAAGACGAACTGGATGGGATAGTTCTCGTTGTTGACGATCTTCGCCAGGCGGTCAAGATCGGTGAAGAGCAGATGGGCGCGCTTGTAGGTCGCGAAGCGGCGCCCGAAGCCGACCAGCAGCGCGTTCGGGTCGATCCGTTCGAGCAGCGACACGACCTTCGACGGGTCGCCCTGATTCTTCAGCCAGTTGTCGCGATACTCGATCTTGATATACTCCACCAGCCGGTGTTTCAGCCTCCGGCGTATCTCCCATATCTCGTTGTCGGGCGCCTGCTGGATTGCCTCCCAGATGCACGGGTTGGACTGGTCGCTCAGGAACGATGGGTCGAAGATGCGGCTGAAATACTGCTTCCATTCGCGCGCCATCCACGTGGGCATGTGCACGCCGTTGGTCACGTATCCCACGTGCAGCTCTTCGGGGAAGTATCCCTTCCATACGGGGGCGAACATCACCTGCGACACCCGGCCGTGCAGCTTGCTTACGCCGTTCACCTCCTGACACGTGTTCAGGGCGAAGGTGCTCATGCTGAACTTCTCGTTGCTGCCCGGATTCTCGCGTCCCATGTCGATAAACTCCTGCCATTCGATGCCGAGCCGTGCGGGAAATTCGCTCATGTACTTGCCGAACAGGTGCTCGTCGAAATAGTCGTGTCCCGCGGGCACGGGCGTGTGGACGGTGTAGAGCGACGAGGCGCGCACGACCTCGAGCGCCTCGTTGAAGTCGAGGCCCCCGTCGCGGATATATTCCACCAGGCGCTGCACGTTGATCAGCGCCGCATGGCCCTCGTTGCAGTGATAGACCTCCTTCTTTATCCCCAGCCGGTTGAGCAGCAGTATGCCGCCGATGCCCAGCATGTATTCTTGCTTCATGCGGTTTTCCCAGTCGCCGCCGTAGAGCTGGTGCGTGATGGAGCGGTCCCATTCGCTGTTTTCGGGAATGTCGGTATCCATCAGGTACAGCGGCACGCGCCCGACGCTCACCTTCCATACGTGTGCATACACTTTCCGTTCGGGATACGGCACTTCGAGCACGAGCGGGTCGCCGCTCTTCCCGTCGAGCACCTGCGTGAGGGGCAGTTGCGTGAAGTTCTGCGCCTCGTAGTTGGCGATCTGCTGACCGTCCATCGCGAGCGTCTGCGTGAAATATCCGTAGCGGTAGAGGAAGCCGACGGCGACGAGGTCGACATTGCTGTCGCTCGCCTCCTTCAGGTAGTCGCCCGCCAGGATGCCCAGCCCGCCGGAATAGATCTTCAGCACGTTCGTCAGCCCGTACTCCATGCTGAAGTAGGCCACGGACGGCTTCGAGCGGTCGGCCCCGACCTGCATGTAGTGTCTGAACATGTCGTATGTGCGGCCGATCCGGTCCATCATCTCCCCGTTTTGCATGATCTGCTCTACCCGCTCGTGGGATATCGTCTGCAGCAGTACGACCGGATTGCCCCGCGTCCGTTCCCATATAACCGGATCGAGGTCACGGAAAAGATTTGCACCCTCGTGATTCCATACCCACCAGAGATTGGTCGCCATCTCCTGAAGATTCTTCAACTGGTCGGGAATTTTAGACTGTGAGTATACATCCCTCCATGTGGCTTCGTTCGATTTGTTCGGTTGCGTTTTCATAAACTTTTTATTTTAATGTATGATTATATCTGTTGTATATGTGTGTCATCCGCGCTGCTTCTCCGACGTCCGTTCGCGCGTCTTTCGCAGCGCGATGTCGAATGCCCGGTGATAGAAGGCGATGAAATGCGCCCAGTCCGCCCGTGCCGCCAGGGCGAAGCATCGCCGGGCGACGGCGTCGCGTTCCGCCCCGTCCATGCGCATCAGCGCGTGCAGGCAGGCGGCTATGTCGCGCGCGGCGGCGGCGTAGTTGTCGTCCGTGCGGTGAATCACGGCCACGCCCTCGCCGATGTCGCGTCCCGCCGTTGCGACGACGCTTTTCGCCCACATCCCGAAGCCGGCGAGGTCGGTCGTGACGGTCGGGATGCCGAAGGCCACGCTCTCCATCGGCGTGTATCCCCACGGCTCGTAGTAGGACGGGAAGACCGTGCAGTCCATTCCCGTCAGCAGGTCGTAGTACGTCATGTCGAAAATCCCGTCTTTCCCGTCCGCATAGCAGGGCACGAAGATGATTTTCACCCTCTCGGAGGCGGCGTTGGTAAAGCCGGCATGATAGATGAAATTCATCACGCGGTCGTCCTCCATGCCGTGCAGCCAGTGCGTGATGAAAGGAGTCTGCATCGGTTCCGTGATTTCGATATCCCTGTCGAGCGCCTCCTTCAGGTCTGCCCTCGGCGCGAAGACCCATGCCGGCACCATGATGAACGCCACCACCTCGCCCTCGCCACCGTCGGCGGCGCAGCGCAGGAGGTTCATCACGTCGATAAACATGTCGATGCCCTTGTTGCGGTATTCGTATCGCCCGCCGGTCGAAACGAGGAAGGCGTCGGGCCGCACGGCGTGTCCCAGCAGCTTGCCGGCGACGCGCAGCAGCGTCCGTCGCGCCTCGCGGCGTACGGCGGCATACGGTTCGCCCGCGGGGGGCACGAGATCCGGTTCGAAGCCGTTGGGCGTCACCGCGTCCGGCTCCTTTTCGAGCAGTTGCCGGCATTCCGCCGCCGTCGTCTCGCTCACCGTGGTGAAGCAGTCGGCACGGTGCGCCGCCTGCTTCTCGAGCGAGTGTTTGGCTGCCATGTTGAGTTCGAACGCCATCTGGTCGCCGTTATATCCGTCCATGCAACTGTAGAGCGGCTTGCCGTTGCCGGCGATGGAACGGCCGATGCACGTGGCATGCGTCGTGAAGACGGTGGCCGCGGCCGGAAAGTGACGGCGCAGGTAGAGCGCGCCCATGCCCGTTGTCCATTCGTGGAAATGAGCGACAATCCGTTTGTCTTCCATGTGATGATAGAGGCAGAAGTGGCGGACGGTGCGTGCCGCGGCGCAGGCGAAGATGCACGCCTCGTCATAGTCGCCGTAGGCGTGCGACGAGTCGATGCCGAAATCTTCCCACATGGCATAGTAGAGCGCATCCCGCCCGTCGAAGAAGGGTCTGAAGTCTACCCGCACCGCGAGCGGCTCGCCGCCGACGGCCCACCGCCCGATGCGGAGGCGCAGTCCCTCGTCGCGTGCCGCCGCTTCGCGCCAGTCGGCCATCAGCGCGCGGTCTTCGCGAAAATCGTCGCCCGGCGTCTCGATGTCGGGGCCGATGAAGATCAGGCGGTCTCCAAACTGCTGCTGCAGCGTGCGCGCCATCGTGGACAGCACCGTGTGAATCCCTCCCACCTTGTTGCATACCTCCCAGCTACTCTCAAAAATAAAATCAGGTCTTGTCATTGCAGGCATCTTTTTCATTCAACCGTAAACGAATCGGCGTCCTGCCAGGCGGGAAATCCGGTGCGCAGCGCCTCCAACTCGTCCCGTCGCAGGGCGACGGTTGTCACCCCCTCGCCGCGTCCGGCGTCGGCGAGCCGCTCGCCGCGGGGCGACCAGACGGCCGATCCGCCGTCGTATTCATATCCGTTCCCGTCCCGTCCGGTGCGGTTCACGCCGCAGACGTACGCCATGTTCTCTATCGCCCTTGCCGGAAGCAGGATGTCCCACACGTGGCGGCGCACCGCCGGCCAGTTGGCCGTGTAGACGAGCACGTCGTAGGCATTTCGCACGTTGCGGCTCCACACCGGGAAGCGCAGGTCGTAGCACACGAGCGGGCAGATCTTCCAGCCGCGGCAGTCGACCGTCAGCCGTTCGTGCCCGGCCGTGAAGTAGCGGCTTTCGCCCCCCATGCCAAACAGGTGGCGCTTGTCGGCAAAGTGCGCCTCGCCGCCGGGCGTGACGAAAAAGGCGCGGTTGAAGTACCGGTCGCCCTCGCGCGCCATGAAGCTGCCCGTGAGGGCCATCTGCCCGTCGGCGGCCCACTGCCTGAGCGCGGCCACCGTCTCGCCGTCGGCCGCGTCCGCCAGCGCTTCCGCGCGCATCGAGAAGCCGGTGCTGAACATCTCGGGCAGGACGGCCAGATGCGTCTCGCCGCCGATTCCGCGAAGCAACTCACCAAAACGGCGCAGATTTGCCGCCCTGTCCTCCCATTCGATGTGCGACTGGATGATGCTTATCTTCAGTATATTGTTATCCATACGTTTCAGTCCTGTTAAACCTTTAGGAGAAATAGCCCGCCCCCTCCGCCTCCGCACTGCGGAGAATCGGGGGGACGGATCCCCTAATATAAAT
>JAIRZY010000252.1 GCA_031266995.1 Tannerella sp. | reverse complement strand
ACGCCCCAGAATCCGAAGACGGCGATGCCGAAGATGACGCCGAAGACGGTGATCAGCGGGTGCGTATCCGCAAGCTTCTTCTGCAGGACGAAGCGGATGAAATTGTCGATATTGATCAGTATGACACAACTGTAGGCGGTCAGCCCGATGGCGCCCGTCCAGTTGCCGGTCAGCGCCATGTAGACCGCGACGGGCACCCACACAAGCCCCGTCCCCACGAGCGGGATAATCGAAGCCAGACACGTCAGTATGGCCATCAGGAAGGCGTTCGGCACGCCGAAAATCACGTATCCGGCGTAGGCGACCGCTCCCTGTATGATGGCGAGCAGCGGTATGCCGATGGCGTTGGAGCGCACCAGGCGGTAGATTTCGTTTGCCACGTTTCGGCGGTTCGTCTCGTTGAAGGGCAGCAGGTCGTAGATGTAGCGTTCGATTTCGCGGTAGTCCACGAGCATGAAATAGAGCAGGAAGATGAGCGTCACCGTCGTCACGATCAGTCCGCTCAACTGGCTGATGACGATCTGCACGCCGCGGCTCAGGTAGCCGGTCACGGCGCCGATGTTTTCGGTGCTGAAAAGCGTGTAGCCGAGCTTCTCGCGCACGAGCAGGTCGAAGTGCTGCGCCGTCTGCGCCAGCGCCGAGATGTCGATGCTGATGCCCTGCACCTTGCCCAGCAATACCCAGACGAGGAAGTAGATGGGGACGAAGATGCACGCCGCAACCTCCACGAGGATGAGCGAGGCGGCAAGCTGCTTTTTCATCCTGAACCTGTTCGTGAGGTGAATCATCTGCCGGCGCACGAGCACGAAGATCGTAAAGGCGCCCAGCAGCCCGTTGACGAACGTCCACAGCTTGGCAATGATCAGGCAGCCGATGATCAGGATCAGCGCAATGAGCGAATACTTCCAGTAATGTTCCTTGGTTGTTGCCATTTTTGCGTAAAGGTAGTGAAAATGCCCGTCGGCGTGCGTTTATTTAATTTTTTTTCTCAGTTTTACCAGGAAAGCCTTCATCGCGTCCGTGTCGTGCCGGCGGATGATGTCCTGCAGGGCGTCAAGCTCTTTCTGTATGCGCGCGATCTGCCCCGTCGTGCGGGGATTGAAGAGGATTTCGGCCAGGAGGTCGTCGTCTTCGGACAGGAGGCCGCGCGCGATCTTCATGTGCCGCTTGAAGGTCGTGCCCGGCGCATCCTGATGCACCATCGTGGCGGCAAAGACCAGCGTCGAGGCGAACGGGATGCCGAGCGAGCAGGCCACTACCCGGTCGTGCTCCTCGAACGTATATTCGAAGATGTTCAGCTTCAGTTTTTCGTACAGGTCTTTGAAGAAAATCTTCCCCAGATGATCGCCTTCGGAGATGATGATCGTGTTTTCGGACGCGAGGCTGCCCAGGTTGGCAAACGTCGGGCCGAACATCGGGTGGGTAGACACGGACGGGAAGCCGCTCGTACGGTAAAACTCCTGCAGGCCGGTTTTTACCGACGCCACGTCGGATATGATGCAGTAAGGCCTGAGGTGCGGCAGTACGTCCTGAAACGCCTCCACGGTGTGATTCAGCGTCACGCAGTTGATGACCATCTCCGGCGCGAAGGCGTCTACCTCGTCCGTCGACTGCATCCGTATGGCGTTATATATGAAGCGCATCCTCCGGGCGTCCCGTTCCAGTACCGCCACCTCGTGATCGAAACTCAGCAGGTCGGTGAAAAACGAGCCCATCTTGCCTGCTCCCAAAATCAGAATTTTCATTGCTTTCGGTTTTTATTCGTGATTATTGATGGCGGGATTCTGCTGTTCCACCATTCCGTTCACCACCGTCATCTGCTGCGCCACCGATTCTTCGTGGATCAGCTTCAGCATTTTTTCGACAAATTCGGGGTTAAGCTCCATCGACGCGCCGGCCTTCATTCTGTTTTCCAGTATCTCGCCGTAGCGCGGCGTCTGTAGCACCGGCATGTTGTGTTCCTTCTTGTAGATGCCTATTTCGCGCGAGATGCGCATCCGTTTGGCGAGCAGTTCGAGCAGGCTTTCGTCGATGCCGTCGATCTGGCGGCGCAGCACGCTCAGGTTTTCGGTCGTCTGCGTCGACTCGCGAATCACGAGCAGGCTCAGCACATAGTCCAGCACGTCGGGCGTAATCTGCTGTGCCGCGTCGCTCCACGCCTCGTCGGGGCGGCAGTGCGATTCGACGATCAGCCCGTCGAAGTTCAAGTCCATCGCCTGCTGGCTCAGGGGCGCAATCAGTTCGCGCCTGCCCCCGATGTGGCTCGGATCGCAGAAGATGGGCAGCGCGGGACAGCGGCGGCGCAGCTCGATCGGGATGTGCCAGAGCGGAAGGTTGCGGTATATCTTCCTGTCATACGAGCTGAAGCCCCTGTGTATGACGCCCAGGCGGTGTATGCCCGCGCCGTAGAGCCGCTGGATGGCGCCGATCCACAGGTCGAGGTCGGGATTGACCGGGTTTTTGATCAGGACAGGAATGTCTGCGCCCCTGAGCGCGTCGGCCACTTCCTGCACCGCGAAGGGATTCGCCGACGTGCGCGCACCGATCCACAGCATGTCGACGCCCGCCTTCAGGGCCTCGAACACGTGGTCGCGCGTCGCCACCTCGGTGGTAACATACATCCCCGTTTCTTCCTTCACCCTTTTCAGCCAGCGCAGGCCGCCGGTGCCGATGCCTTCAAAACCGCCCGGCCTGGTGCGCGGCTTCCAGATGCCGGCGCGGTAGATCTTCACGCCCCGGCCCGACAGCGAACGGGCGGTCTCCATCACCTGCTCTTCCGTCTCCGCGCTGCACGGCCCGGCGATGACCACCGGACGCTGGCTGTTCACGCCCGGCAGCAGAATTGATTCCAGTTTCATTTGTTCCATAGCTTTTTATTTGAATATTGAATTGAATCTTAACTCATGAGACGCACCGGTCGGGGTCTCGCAGGGGGAAATTCTTCCCTCTTCCCCCATGGGAAAAGCTCCTTCCCCCTTGGGGGAAGACTCTTCCCCCAAGGGAAAAGACCCTTCCCCGATGGGGGAAGCTCCTTCCCCCAGGGGAAAAGACCCTTCCCCCAAAGGGGAAAGACTTTTCCCCCAAGGGGGAAGACCTTTCCCCCAAGGGAAGAGACCTTTCCCCCAGGGGAAGAGACCCTTCCCCCAGAGGAAGAGACCCTTCCCCGAAGGGGGAAGACTTTCTCCCGCAGAGATTTTGACGGATTGGCGTGACATGAGATCTTAAATTTTAAATCATTGAATCTTAAGTTTTAAATCTTGAATCCTTCTGTTTGCTTCTTCGAGCAGTTCGTTTTCGCAGCACAGCGATATGCGCACATATCGTTCGCCGGCGCTGCCGAAGATGAATCCGGGCGTAATGAACACGTTTGCGCCGTAGAGGACGCTGTCGGCCAGCGCTTCGCCGCTCCGCTCCGCGTCGGGGATTTTTCCCCAGAGGAACATGCCCGACTGACGTTCGTCGCAGCGGCATCCCAGCGTCTGCATGATTCGCCCTGCCGCCTCGCGACGGCTGCGGTAGACGCGGTTCACGCTGTCGTACCATGCCTTCGGGGCCTTGAGCGCCCGGACGGCGGCCGACTGCATCGGGCGGAACTGTCCCGAATCGACGTTGCTCTTCACCTTCAGCACCCACTGCACGAACTGCGCGTTCGAGGCCAGCATCGCCATGCGCCATCCGGGCATGTTGTGCGCCTTGCTCATCGAGTTGAGTTCGATGCAGATGTCTTTTGCGCCGGGCACGCTCAGGATGCTCAGCGGGCGGTCGTTCAGGATGAAGCTGTACGGATTGTCGTGGCAGACTGCGATGCCGTGCCGGCGCCCGAAGTCGACCAGCCGCTCGAAGAGTTCCGGCGTCGCCCGTGCGCCGGTCGGCATGTGCGGATAGTTGGCCCACATCAGCCTGACGCGGCTCAGGCCGGCATGTCGCTCCAGGGCGTCGAAGTCTGGCTGCCAGCCGTCGGCCTCGTTCAGTTCGTAGTATACCGGCTCCGCGCCCGCCAGCCGGCAGGCCGAGCTGTACGTCGGGTAGCCCGGGTTGGGCACGAGCACGGCGTCGCCCGGATTGAGGAAGGCGAGCGCGATGTGCAGGATGCCTTCCTTCGAGCCGATCAGGGGCTGTATCTCCGTCTGCGGGTCGAGGGCGACGCCGTACCACGCTGCATACCAGCCGGCGAAGGCTTCGCGCAGCGCGGGGATACCGGTATAGGGCTGGTAGCCGTGCACGCCGTCTTTCCGTATCTCGTCGCAGAAGGCGTCGACCGCTTCCTCCGGCGGCGGCAGGTCGGGGCTGCCCACGCCGAGGTTGATGACGCGCTTCCCGGCCGCGTTCATTTCCGCTACTTCCTTCAGCTTCTTCGAGAAGTAGTATTCGTTCACGCCTGCCAGCCGGTCGGCGGGTCTGATTTCAGACGCTCTGTTTTCCTTCAGCATATTCTCCCAGAATTTTCAGGTCCCGCGTCAGTGGCATGACGGCATCCAGCGCCTGCCGGTAGCGCGTGTAGTCGGCATACGTCAGGTTGATGTAAAACAGGTATTCCCACTCGCGTCCGACGATCGGGAGCGACTGTATCTTGGTCAGGTTCATGTCGTAGAACGACAGGATGGTCAGCGCCTTCGAGAGGCTGCCCGCCGTGTGCGGCAGTGCGAAGACGAGCGAAGCCTTGTTTTTCGCGACGCCCTCCAGCATCTCCTCCGCCCTCCAGCGGTCGGCCAGCGCGAGGAAGCGGGTATAGTTGCGCCGGTTCGTTTCGATGCCCTCGGCGAGCGTCTCGAGGCCGTAGATGGCGGCGGCCTGCTTCCCGCAGATCGCGGCGTGACCGGCCAGCCGGTTTTCGGCGATCCACCGTGCGCTGAGCGCCGTGTCTTCCGTCTCGACGAGCTTGACGCCCGGCAGCGTGTCCAGAAAGTCGCCACACTGCATCAGCGCGATGGGATGCGAATCGACTTCCCGTATGTCCTCCAGCTTCGTCCCCGGCAGGGCGGCCAGGCTGTGCGATATGCGCAGTTTATACTCGCCCACGATCATGCATCCACTCTGCCGTATCAGCTCGTGATTTTGCAGCAGGCTGCCGGCGATGGTGTTTTCGATGGCCATCATGCCCGTGACGGACGGGTCGTCGGCGATGCGGCGGACGACTTCCCTGAACGTGTTGCACCCGATGATTTCGATCTCGTCGCCCTCGAAAAAGCGGTGCGCGGCGACGTCGTGGTAAGAGCCTGCAATGCCCTGAATAGCTACTGTACGTTTCATACTGTTCTGTTTCTTTTTTGTTAAGCCGTTGTTCAACCAAAAAAAGTCCCGCCGGGCTTCGGCAGGACTTTCCACATTTCCAGATTGATTCTCTCGTGTTCAACTTTCTACATACAAACTCCTGCCTTCACTCTGCTAAAGTAAAAGTAAAAATAGAAGTATGTAAAAAATTTCCCGTTCATTATTAATTCATCTAATTTTAAACGCTGCAAAGATACGTCCATTTTTCATATCCGCAAGAGAAAAATGATTTTTTTCAAAAAAACAGAGATTCGGAGGATAAATCCTCTTTCCCCGTCTCCAAATATTTGAATTTCCAAATCAAACCGTTATCTTTGTCCTTCGAAATAATCACTTTTAAATTTATCGAAATATGAGAAACACTTTTATTCTGTTTTTATGCGGCATGTGTCTGCTGACGGCATGCAGGAACGAGTCCAAACCGGCCATCAACATCGACTCCGTAGCCTCGGCGAAGGGAACGGAAGTTTTCCAGCCGGACTGGGACAATATTGCAACGCATTACCGTTTTCCCGAATGGTTTGTCGACGCCAAGTTCGGCATTTTCATCCACTGGGGCGCATACGCAGTTCCCGCGTTCGGCTCGGAATGGTATCCGCGAAACATGTATCAGAAAGATTCACGGGAATTTAACCATCACGTAGCCACGTATGGAGAGCATACCCGGTTCGGATACAAGGATTTCATCCCGATGTTCAAGGCCGAGAAATTCGATGCCGTCGAATGGGCGACGCTGTTCCGGGAAGCCGGTGCGAAATATGTCGTTCCCGTGGCCGAGCATCATGATGGCTTCTCCATGTATGCCAGCGACCTGAACAGGTGGAATGCCGCAGAGATGGGGCCGGAGAAAGACATCGTCGGATTGCTGAAGCAGGCTGTCGAAGCGGAAGGACTCGTCTTTGGCCTCTCGACCCACCGCGCCGAAAACGCCTGGTTCTACAACGGCGGCATGGAGTTTCCTTCGGACGTACAGGACTCAACGATCACGCTATACGGCCGCAGGTATGCACGCGAAACGTATACTGACGACGTTGCAAAAGAATGGCTGGCGCATACTTACGAACTGATTGACAAATACGAACCGAAACTTGTCTGGTTCGACTGGACGGTCAATAACAAAGTGTTGATGCCTTACTTCAACCGCTTCATGGCCTACTACTACAACAACGCGCTGGACTGGAACACGCAGGTTGTCGTCAACACCAAGCAGGGTTATCCGACCAGCGTGCAGGTGTGGGACGTAGAGCGCGGCAAGTCGGACAAGATGATGAAATTCCCCTGGCAAACAGACACTTCTGTCGGTAAAAAATCGTGGTCATACGTCGATGGCGAAGAAAACAAGACGCCCGAACAGATTGTGCACGACCTGATCGACATTGTCAGCAAGAATGGCAACCTGTTGCTGAACATAGGCCCGAAAGCCGACGGCACCATCACCGACGAGCAGCAATCCATCCTCCTCTCGATAGGTAAATGGCTAAAAGTAAACGGAGAAGCGATATACGGCACGCGCTGCTGGAAGAAATTCGGCGAAGGCGAAACCGAATCGACCAAAGGCTCGTTTACCGACAACACCGCCACGGCCTACACCTCGCAGGACATCCGCTTCACAACGAAAGGCAATGATTTCTACGCCATTGTGCTGAACTGGGGCGAACAGGACGTGCTGGTGAAATCGCTTAACAGAGAAGCCGTGGCAGATTCCAGGATATTGAAAGTGCAGATGTTAGGCTCGGACGAAGAGATCGCCTGGACACAAACGGATGAAGGACTGAAACTGTCGTTTCCCGGGAACAAACCCTGCGAATATGCCTACGCATTCAAAATATCGTTCGACAAGGCCGTCGGCGAACACCTGCCGTCCGAGGCTTCCGACGAAGTGATGAGGCACGGCTGAAAAGTTGTTTTATTGTATATACATTAATATATATGCTTATGAAAGCAAACAGTTTTGTTTTAGCAATTATCGCTATGGCGTGCGTTACCAGTTTGCAGGCGCAGAAATTGTCGGAAGGAAATCTCAACTTTCTGAAAGGAACCGAAAGACTCAATGTGGTCATTGATTACAGCGACATGTTGATTCAGGGCAATCCGGAGCAAACTGCATACGAACTGAAAGGCGAAGAGTGGGCGGAAAAATGGGAAACGGCAAAAGAGACTTCATACCCAAAAGAGTTTATCGCTCATTTAAACAAGAATTTAAATATCCGAAAAGCAGTATTGCCGTGTGGCGATTATCCGGAAGCTGAATATCAGGCGACCGTTCGTGTCCTTACGGTTGGACGGATTTGGGGCATCGAGTGTGAAGTGATATTTACCAAAACAGGCGAATCCCTCCCGTTAGCAGTCGTAAAAAATCTCAAAGGCGATTCAAGGCGCTGGGGAGGGATCGGAGGTGGCGGCAGCAATACCTATCTGACCGGTACCGCGTTCGCTTTTGCCGGACAGAATCTGGGTGTTTTTATGGCAAAAAGCATCCGATGATTTTATGGAATACAGAGAATTAGGCAAAACGGGCATGCGTGTATCCCATATCAGTTTCGGCGCGTCGTCGCTGGGCGGCGTTTTTCATTCGCTCCGGGAAGAAGAAGGCATCAAGGCCGTGCATACGGCAGTAGACAACGGGATTAATTTCATTGACGTCTCGCCCTACTATGGTTACCTGAAAGCCGAAATCGTCCTTGGTAAAGCGCTGAAAGACATTGAAAGGAGTCGTTATTACCTTTCAACAAAAGTCGGCCGCTATGGGAAAGACGGCGTCAACTACTGGGATTACTCAGCGAAGAAAGTGACCGAAAGCGTATATGAAAGCATGGAACGCCTGCATGTCGATTATATTGACCTCATCAATGTGCATGACATTGAATTTGCTGACCTCGAACAGGTCTGTACCGAAACGCTTCCGGCGCTGACGGCACTGCGGGACAGAGGTGTCGTCGGACATGTCGGCATTACGAATTTGGCATTAAGTCATTTAAATTACGTAATCAGACACGTGCCGAGAGGAACGGTCGAGAGCGTCCTTTCGTTTTGTCACTACTGCCTGAACGACGATTCCTTGAATGACTGTTTGGACTTTTTCGAATCGCATGGCGTTGGCGTCATTAATGCCTCACCCTTTTCGATGGGCCTGTTGACCGGGCGGGGCGCTCCGGAGTGGCATCCTGCACCTGCGCCTCTGCGTCGTCTTTGCGAGAAAGCGGCGGATTATTGCCGGTCGAAAGGGCGGCCCATCGAACAATTGGCTGTACAATACTCTGTCAGCAATCCGCGTATCGCCTCGACGCTCTTCAGTACGACCCGCCCCGAAGCCGTCCTTCAGAACATTCGCTGGGCGGCTGAGCAACTCGACCTTGATTTGCTGGCGGAGGTGCGGGAGATTCTGGAACCGCGTTTCAGGGATACATGGTTAAACAGTTGATGGATGGATTTCAGGATTATTGATGCGCATGCGCACCTCTGGCTCCGGCAGGATACGGAAGTTGAAGGGATGAAGATACAGACGCTCGACAATGGTAAATCGCTGTTTATGGGAGAAGAGCGCCAGATGCTGCCACCGTTTATCATTGACGGGCGAAATACGGCCGAGATATTCCTGTCCAACATGGACTACGCGCAGGTTTCGGCCGCCGTGATTACGCAGGAGTATATCGACGGTTTGCAGAACGACTACCTGTGGGAAGTGCAGCAGCAGTATCCCGGTCGTTTCCTGTGTTGCGGACTGGTGGATGCGCGCAAGCCCGGTTTCTTTGTGCAGACGCAAGCGTTGATAGAAAAGGGTTTCAAAGGTCTCAAGTTGCCTGCTGGGCGCCTTATCATGCCCGACCGCAGGATCCGACTGACTGGCGACGAGATGATGCGGATGTTCGGACTGATGGAACAGCACGATGTTTTCTTTTCCGTAGATCTGGCGGATGGAGACACGCAAGTAGCTGAAATGGAGGAAATCATAGCCGAGCATCCCGCATTGCGAATTGCAGTTGGCCATTTCGGAATGGTGACGCGCGCCGGCTGGCAGGAGCAAATTAAGTTGGCACGCCATCCGAATGTGCGAATAGAATCGGGTGGTATCACGTGGCTCTTTAATGATGAATTTTATCCGTTTACAGGTGCCGTGTGGGCAATCAGGGAAGCCGCGTCGCTCGTCGGAATGGAAAAACTGATGTGGGGGTCGGACTATCCGCGTACGATTACCGCCGTGACCTACCGGATGTCATACGATTTTATCCTGAAATCCAGCCTGTTGACAGACGATGAGAAAGCCCTGTTTCTGGGCCGGAACGCCCGCACCTTCTATCGGTGGACAGAATTGATGACACTTCCGTATATAAAAAACATGTCGGAATAAAAGCAGCAGAAAATGAAAGCAATACAAATCATGCAGGCGGGTAGGGTACGACTCGCGGACGTGCCCAAGCCTGTGCCGGAAGCCGGCGAGGTACTGGTAAAAATCAAATATGTAGGATTTTGCGGGTCGGATTTGAATACGTACCTTGGCAAGAATCCCATGGTGCACCTTCCGGTCATTCCCGGACACGAAACCGGTGCGGTAATCGAATCCGTCGGAGCACATACGCCTGCGCATCTGAAGCCGGGAATGGCTTGTACGCTAAATCCTTACACGGCCTGTGGGAATTGTCCGTCGTGTCGTAACGGACGTCCGAATGCGTGCCGGTACAATCAGACACTGGGTGTGCAGCGCGACGGTGCGATGTGCGAATATCTCGCCGTACCATGGGAGAAAGTGATTGCAGACGAGCATATTTCGTATCGCGACTTTTGTTTGGTCGAGCCGATGAGTGTAGGATTTCATGCTGTGTCGCGGGCGGCCCTCACAGATTCGGATACTGTGATGGTCATTGGATGCGGTATGGTTGGTGTGGGTGCCGTGGTGCGTGCGGCTTTGCGCGGCGCCAAAACCATTGCTGTCGACGTGGACGGCGACAAACTGGCGCTGGCCAAACGACTCGGTGCGGCGCACGTAATCAACTCACAGACGGAAGATGTGCACGAGCAGTTGCAGTCGCTCACGGCGAATGGGTCAGGTCCCGACGTGGTGATTGAGGCCGTCGGTGCGCCGGTTACTTACCGGATGGCGGTCAACGAAGTAGCCTTTACCGGGCGCGTCGTATGCATCGGTTATGCAAAGGAGGAAACAGCTTTCGACACGAAATGGTTTGTGCAGAAAGAGTTGGATATCCGCGGCTCGCGCAATGCCATGCCGGCAGATTTCCGCGCCGTGATGGAATACCTGAAACGTGGTAATTGTCCCGTCGATAAACTTATTACGGGCATATATCCGCCGTCGGAAGCGCAAATCGCGCTGGAAAACTGGAAAGCTCATCCCGCGAAAGTTTTCAGGATACTGATTTCGTTTGACGTGGACAGTTAACTTCTTTTATGTTTTAATGCTGCATATTTGATGATGAATCGGATTATTGCATATGTATGATTGAAAATTAAGTACTTATGTTTCGTCTCGCATGTCTGCGAAAAGAAAGGACAATCGGGTGTGCTCGCATTATTTAAGGCCGGGGTTGATTTGTTAGCTGATTTAACAAATATTTTTTTGTAAGAATAAAAAAATCATGTTACATTTGCACAAAATAAAAACGAAAAGAATGATTGATATACTAACACTTTTATTAACTGATTAAATTATAGGAGAATAAATTATGACAGAAGTGACTACCCCCGACAAAGATGTTCAGGACAACAAAATTTTTGCCATCCTGGCTTATTTTGGTATTTTGTTTTTAATCCCATTGTTTGCAGCGAAAGAATCGCCGTTTGCGCGCTTTCATGCCAATCAGGGATGTATACTCTTTATTCTTGATATTGTAGTATACATTGTGGCGCTCATCATTACGATGCTGGTGCCTTTCCTCTGGTTCATTGGTAGTTTGCTGTATCTGGGATTGTTTGTGCTGATGATTCTTGGCATCGTCAATGCTGCCAAGGGCGAAAAGAAGGAACTTCCTCTTGTTGGTAATTTCCAAATTATAAAATGAGATGAAATTCTGAGGATTCAAAAAGCGGACACTGATAAAGTGTTCGCTTTTTTTGTATGCTATTCATTGGGATGTGGGTTTTTATTCATTTTTTTATCTTAATTAAGAAAGGGGTTTATTTTATTGTATATAATTTTGTACGCGATATAGAGCAATTGATAAATGGAAGAATTAAAACATGAGTGCGGAATAGCTTTAGTCCGCCTGCTCAAGCCGTTAGATTATTACCAGCAAAAATATGGATCATGGATGTATCCGCTCGGCAAGCTCTATTTGCTGATGGAAAAGCAGCATAACCGCGGGCAGGAGGGTGCCGGACTGGCATGCGTCAAACTGGATGCCAAACCGGGTGAGGAATACATGTTTCGAGAGCGCGCCGTCGGAACAGGTGCCATCACCGAAGTGTTCAATACCGTATACCGTCACTTCAAGGGTATCCCCTCCATCCAGTTGAGAGACCCGGCGTTTGCCAAAGCCAGCCTGCCTTTCGTCGGCGAACTCTACATGGGGCACCTGCGTTACAGCACGACAGGCAAATCCGGATTATCGTATATTCACCCTTTCATGCGGCGCAACAACTGGCGCGCGCGCAATCTGGTACTTTGCGGTAATTTCAACATGACGAACGTCGCCACGATTTTCAATGAAATCACCTCGACCGGACAGCATCCGCGCCGTTACGCTGATACATACGTCATTCTGGAACAGCTCGGCCATCGTCTCGATCGTGAAGTCGAACACCTCTACCGCAAGTACGAAGCCGAAGGGTTGAAAAGCCTCGATATCACGTACGCCATCGAAGCCAATATTGACCTGACGAACGTGGTCGAAAAAGCAGCTTCCTCATGGGACGGTGGGTATGTCATTGCCGGCATGACGGGTAGCGGTGAGTCGTTCGTCGTCCGCGATCCGTGGGGCATCCGCACGGCGTTCTATTATATGGATGATGAAATTGTGGTTGTTGCATCCGAACGCCCTGTGATTCAGACGGTAATGAACGTGCCGATGGGAGCTGTCCGAGAGTTGCAGCGTGGTGAAGCGCTGTTTATCAGCCGGAAAGGCGGCGCGCACGCGACGCAGATTCTGGAGCCGCAGAAACTCAGCGCCTGCTCGTTCGAGCGGATTTATTTTTCGCGAGGCAGCGATGTGGATATTTATGCAGAACGTAAGCAGTTGGGATACAACCTTGTCGAACCTATACTGAAATCGGTGGACTACGATGTCGAGCACACCGTTTTTTCCTTTATCCCGAACACGGCGGAAGTGGCGTACTACGGGATGCTCGAAGGATTGAACGCTCATCTGAATGGCGTGAAAATTAAGAAAATAAAGGAGCGAAACGGCAGTCTGAACGAGGCGGAACTGAACGAGATATTGTCACAACGTATTCGCAGCGAAAAGGTTGCTCTGAAAGACATCAAACTGCGCACGTTCATCGCCGAAGGGAACAACCGCAACGATTTGGCAGCGCACGTCTACGACATCACATATGGCAGCCTCGTGCCCTACGAAGACAATCTGGTGGTTATCGACGACAGCATCGTACGTGGCACAACGCTCAAACAGAGTATTATCAGTATCCTGGACCGTCTGCATCCGAAGAAAATCGTAATCATGTCATCATCTCCACAGATACGCTATCCCGATTATTACGGAATCGACATGTCGAGCCTGAATGAGTTTATCGCTTTCAGGGCTGCGATTGAGTTATTGAATGACAGGAGTATGGAAAGCGTCATCATGGATACGTATCACAGGATAAAGGGCGAACAGAGACAGGATAAATCAATGATGATCAATCATGTAAAAGCCATCTACGCTCCGTTCACGGATGAAGAGATTTCGACAAAGATGGTGGAACTCTTGACGACCGGCTCCGCTATTCAGGCGAAAGTCGAAATCGTTTTCCAGACGCTCAAAGGACTGCGTGCCGCCTGCCCGAATCATCCCGGAGACTGGTATTTCTCAGGTGATTATCCTACACCGGGCGGTATGCGCATGGTAAGCAGCGCCTTCGTTCGCTATATGGAAAACGACTACTTGAAGCGACATCCCAAACTGAATTTCAAAATCTCGGGAAACCGTTAAACCACAGAATCATTGAATCGTAGAATTTTTGAATTATAAATATATGAAACAGGCAACATTGATGTTAGACGACGGAAGCGCCTTCAAAGGATTTTGCTTCGGCTACGAGAAACCGATAGCCGGCGAAGTCGTCTTCAATACGGCGATGAGCGGCTATCCCGAGAGCCTTACCGATCCGTCGTACGCGGGTCAGTTGATGACACTTACCTATCCGCTTGTCGGCAACTACGGCGTGCCTCCGCGCACGTTTCGAGAAGATGGCATTTCCGAGTTTATGGAAAGCGAAAAAATTCATGCCGACGCAATCATTATCAGCGATTACAGCCACGACTGCAGTCACTGGAATGTTGCCGGTACGCTTTCGGAATGGCTGAAAGAAGAACAGGTGCCCGGCCTTTACGGTGTAGACACCCGCGCCATTACCAAACTGTTGCGCGAAAAAGGCAGCATGAAGGGGAAAATCGTGCTGGACAGCCCCGACGAAGTGGAGTTTTACGACCCGAACGCCATCAATCAGGTGGCGCGCGTCTCGTGTCGCGAAGTGATTACCTATGGCGAAGCAATCGGGAAGAAGCGCGTCGTTCTGCTGGATTGTGGTGTGAAACACAATATCATACGCTGTTTGTTGAAGCGCGGTTTTACCGTCGTGCGCGTGCCGTGGGACTACGATTTCAGTTCACTGGACTACGACGGCCTGTTTCTCAGCAACGGCCCGGGCGACCCGGATACCTGCGATGCAGCCGTGCAGAACATTCGCAAAGCACTGAACGGTAGCCATCCGATTTGCGGGATATGTATGGGTAATCAGTTGCTGGCCAAGGCGGGGGGTGCTTCCATATACAAACTGAAATACGGCCACCGAAGTCACAACCAGCCGGTCCGGATGGTCGGTACGAACCGGTGTTTCATCACTTCTCAAAATCATGGCTATGCAGTGGATGGCAATACGTTGGGAAAAGATTGGGAGCCTCTGTTCGTGAATATGAACGACGATACCAACGAGGGCATCCGTCATAAACACAAACCGTATTTCACGGCGCAGTTTCATCCCGAAGCGTGCAGCGGACCGAAGGATACGGAATTTATTTTCGACAGGTTTGCAGAAATGGTTTTTAATCAATGAACAAAGCGGCTATGGAAAAGCATAATATAAAGAAAGTCCTGGTATTGGGTTCGGGTGCGCTGAAAATCGGCGAGGCGGGCGAGTTCGACTATTCCGGTTCGCAGGCGTTGAAAGCCATCCGCGAAGAAGGTATCGAAACCGTGCTTATCAATCCGAATATCGCGACGGTGCAAACGTCCGAAGGCGTGGCGGATACGGTTTATTTCCTGCCTGTTACCCCGTTTTTCGTCGAGAAGGTAATCGAAAAGGAACGTCCCGACGGCGTCCTCCTCGCGTTTGGCGGGCAGACGGCTCTGAACTGTGGCGTCGCGCTGTATAAAAGCGGGATACTGGAAAAATATAACGTACAAGTACTTGGCACGCCCGTACAAGCCATCATCGACACGGAAGACCGCGAACTCTTCGTCCGTAAACTGGACGAGATAGGCATAAAAACGATTCAGAGCGAGGCCGTTGAAACGCCCGAAGACGCACGTCGCGCAGCCGGCGAGCTGGGCTATCCCGTCATTCTCCGCGCTGCATATGCCCTCGGCGGCCTGGGTTCGGGGTTCTGCGACAACGAGGCGGAACTGAACGTGCTCGTCGAAAAGGCGTTCTCCTTCTCGCCACAGGTGCTGGTCGAAAAGAGTCTGAAGGGATGGAAAGAGGTAGAATATGAAGTCGTCCGCGACCGGTATGACAACTGTATCACGGTGTGTAACATGGAGAATCTGGATCCGCTGGGCATCCATACGGGCGAGAGCATCGTCATCGCGCCGTCGCAGACGCTCACGAACGCCGAATACCACAAACTGCGCGAGCTGGCCATCCGTATCATCCGCCATATCGGTATCGTGGGCGAATGTAATGTGCAGTATGCTCTTGATCCTCAAAGCGAAGATTACCGCGTCATCGAAGTCAATGCCCGCCTGAGCCGTTCGTCGGCGCTGGCTTCCAAGGCGACCGGCTATCCGCTCGCGTTCGTGGCGGCCAAACTCGGGTTGGGCTACGGCCTGTTTGAGTTGAAAAATTCGGTTACCCGGACGACGCCCGCCTTCTTCGAACCGGCGCTGGACTATGTCGTCTGCAAGATACCGCGCTGGGATTTAGGGAAATTCCACGGCGTGGCACGCGAAATAGGCAGCAGCATGAAGTCCGTCGGCGAGGTGATGGCCATCGGGCGGACGTTTGAAGAAGCTATCCAGAAGGGCCTCCGGATGATAGGGCAGGGGATGCACGGTTTTGTAGAAAACAAGGAAATTGTGATTCCCGACATCGCCAGGGCGCTGAACGAACCGACCGACCGCCGTATTTTCGTAGTCAGCAAGGCGTTCAGGGCCGGCTATTCGGTGGACAGGATTCATGAACTGACGAAAATCGACAAATGGTTCCTGTATAAGCTGATGAATATCATCCGCACGGCGGAAGAGCTGGAATCGCTGCCGCCCGTGGACGAAGAGAAGGGCCTCGCGACGGCGGATGCGCACGCACTCCTCCGGCGCGCGAAGACGGAAGGTTTTTCCGATTTCCAGATTGCCCGTGCCCTGTGGAAAGACAGGCTGGAAGACCGCCATCTCGACTGGATACGCGCGTATCGCAAGCGCCTCGGCATCGTCCCGGCGGTCAAGCAGATAGACACGCTTGCCGCCGAATATCCGGCGCAGACGAACTATCTCTACCTGACGTATGGAGGGACGGAAAACGACGTGCATTATCTTGGCGACCGCAAGTCGATCGTCGTACTCGGATCGGGCGCTTACCGCATCGGCTCGTCGGTCGAGTTCGACTGGTGCGGCGTGCAGGCGCTGAATACCATCCGAAGGGAAGGCTATCGCTCCGTGATGGTGAACTATAATCCCGAAACCGTTTCGACGGATTACGACATGTGCGACCGCCTCTATTTCGACGAGCTGACGTTCGAGCGGGTGATGGATATCCTCGAGATGGAGAATCCGCACGGCGTGATCGTCTCCACGGGCGGGCAGATTCCCAACAACCTGGCCGTCCGTCTGGACGAGCATCATATTCCCCTGCTCGGTACGTCGGCGCAAAGCATTGACAACGCGGAAGATCGCCACAAATTTTCGGCAATGCTCGACCGCATCGGCGTAGACCAACCGCGCTGGAAGGAGCTGAGTTCGCTGGAGGACGTGAATGCTTTTGTCGCGGAGGTTGAGTTTCCCGTGCTGGTGCGTCCGAGCTACGTCCTGAGCGGCGCGGCGATGAACGTATGCTCCAATCAGGGCGAACTGGAGCGGTTCCTGAAACTTGCTGCCAATGTGGACAAAAGGCATCCCGTCGTCGTCAGCCAGTTTATCGAGAATGCCAAGGAAGTGGAGGTCGACGCGGTGGCCGACAGGGGCGAAATCGTGATGTATGCCATCAGCGAGCATATCGAATATGCGGGCGTGCACAGCGGCGATGCGACGATTCAGTTTCCTGCCCAAAAGCTATACGTGGAGACCGTCCGCCGCATCAAGCGCATCAGCCGTCAGATAGCGAAGGAGCTGCACATTTCGGGGCCGTTCAATATTCAGTATCTGGCGAAGGGGAATGAGATAAAGGTGATAGAGTGTAACCTGCGGGCGTCGCGGAGCTTTCCGTTTGTCAGCAAGGTGCTGAAGATTAATCTTATCGACCTGGCTACGCGCATTATGCTCGGTTTACCGGTGCAAAGGCCGGACAAGGACGAGTTCGACCTCGACTATGTGGGCATCAAGGCTTCGCAGTTCTCGTTCAACCGTTTGCAGAAGGCCGATCCCGTGCTGGGCGTGGATATGGCGTCGACCGGCGAAGTGGGCTGCATTGCGGACGACATCCATGACGCGATCCTCAAGAGCATGCTCTCGGTCGGCTACCGTGTCCCGGAGAAGAATATCCTGCTCTCTACCGGCGCGCCGAAGCACAAGGTGGCGATGCTCGACTCGGTGCGGCTGCTGCGCGACAGGGGTTACAGGCTGTATGCCACGGGCGGTACGCACCGCTTTCTGGCAGAGAACGGCATCGAGAGCACGCAGGTGTACTGGCCGAGCGACGACCGCCAGCCCCAGGCGCTCGCGCTGCTGCACAGGCACGAGATTGACATGGTGGTCAATATCCCGCGCGACCTGACGGCGGGCGAGCTGGACAACGGCTACAAGATTCGCCGTGCGGCGATCGACCTTAACATACCGCTGCTGACCAATGCGCGGCTGGCGAGCGCGTTTATCGACGCTTTCTGCACGCTCAGCCTCGACAGTCTGCAGATCAAGAGCTGGGATGAATATTAACCGGTAATGATTGTTTTACAGTAGATTATGCTTACAAAGATTTTTAGCGAGAAGGAAGTGCAGCGCTTCCAGTCGTATGTGGACAGGGGCGAGCGTTTTGTGATTGTCACACACATGTCGCCCGACGGGGATGCGCTGGGCGCGTCGCTGGCGCTGTTTCACTATCTGACGCGCCTGGGCAACAGGGTGGACGTGGTTGTGCCGAACGATTTCCCACAGTTTCTCGGCTGGATGCCGGGGGCGAAGGATATTGTGGTGTATGAGCGCTACCCTGATTACGCAGGGCAGTTGATTCGCGAAGCGGATGTGATATGCTGCCTCGACTTCAACGAACCGAAGCGCGTCGGCAAGATGGCGTCGCACGTGGAGGCGGTCGGGGCGGACAAGGTGATGATCGATCATCATCTTCTTCCGGCGGATTTCTGCGACCTGGTCATCTCGTATCCCGACATGTCTTCGACGTCGGAAATGATCTTCCGCCTGCTGTGTCGCATGAAGGCGTTTGACGACATCGACCGCACTGTTGCAGAATGTATCTATACGGGCATGATGACTGACACGGGCGGGTTTACATATCATTCGAACGATCCGGATCTGTATCTTATCATCATGGAACTGTGTCGCAAGGGTATCGACAAGGATGCGATCTACCGCCGCGTGTATCAGGTGTATTCCGAATCGCGGCTGCGGCTGATGGGCTACGTGCTGTGCGAGAAGATGAAGATCTATCCCGCGCGCGGAACGGCGCTGATCACGCTGACACTGAAGGAGCTGAACCGCTTCAGGTATGTGACGGGCGACACGGAGGGGTTTGTCAATCTGCCGCTGAGCATCGAGGGGATACGCTTCGCGGTCTTCATCCGCGAGGATACGGACTTCATCAAGCTGTCGCTGCGCTCGACGGGCGCCTTTCCGAGCAACCGCTTCGCCTCGACCTATTTCAATGGCGGAGGACATGTGAACGCTTCGGGCGGCGAGTTTTACGGTACGCTCGACGAGGCGGTGGCCGCCTTTGAACGGGCGCTGGAGGAGTTTGATCCGGAACGGTAACCGTTTATTCTGCAGACATGAAGCATTTGTTTTTGTTCGCCGCGCTTCTGCTTTTCGCCTGTTCGCGGCCTGCCGCGCCGGGGGATGGCGTGCGGCGCATCAGGGTGGATGCCGGTCGCGTGGAGGCGCTGAGGCTGGAGGAGTGGTTTTCGGAAGTTTCGTATGTGCCGCTGTCTGATGATCTGCTGATTGGGACGGTCGAGCGGGCGAAGGTGAGGGACGGGAAGCTGCTCGTGCTGGCGGACGGGGACGTGTCGGTCTTCGACGTCGATTCGGGCCGGGCGCTGCTGAGGGTGAGCCATGAGGGGGCGGGGCCGGGCGAGTATGTTTCGCTGAGCGACATGCTTTACGACAGTGAGGCGGATGCGGTCGAGGTGCTTGACAGGAACGGGCGTAAGGTGTTGAGATACGGGATGGACGGGCGCTTTGCGGGCGAGGTGCGGCTGCCTTTTTCGCCGTTTGCGTTTCGCCGGGTGGCGCCGTCGAGGTATCTTTTTTACAATAATAACATGGTGTCGGAGGCGACGGACTGCCGGCTGGTGCTGTACGACGCGGAGGCGTCGGAGGTCGTCGGCGCTTATTTCCCGGTCGACAGGCATCTGGCGACTTATTTCTTTGTGCTGGATGCGGGCAATTTTGGCTCCGGGACGAATGTGTCGTTTCATTTTGCTGCCTCGGACACGGTCTACGGTTTTACGGACGCCTGCGTTCCCCGTCCGAAGTATGTGATTGATTTCGGGGCGCATCGCGTGCCTCCCCGCTTCTACGGCGAGGATTATGAGGACATTCGCGACTTTTCCGAAAGGGCGGCGCGGAATGGCTATATTTATATGTACGGTAACTTTCAGGAGGAAGGGAATGTGGCAGCGTTTTCGTTCCATCGCGACGGGGAGGTATACTGGGTCTTATATGACAGCGAGCTGGGGACGGCGACGGTCGTGAATCGCTGGACGGACGGCGCGGATGCGGGCGCGGAGGTCGGCATTGCGCACGGGAACGGGCCGTTTGCGCTGGACGACGGGTACATGTATTTCTTTCTTCCGCCGGATCAGTTGATTGAGCTGGCGGAGAGGGCGGACGGGGCGGGCGTTCGCGTGAACGGTGCGCTGAACCGAATACGAGATGCGTACGGTTTCTCCGAAGAGTCCAATCCGGTTCTGGTCAAATGCCGGCTGAAATTCAAGATTTAA
>JAIRZY010000175.1 GCA_031266995.1 Tannerella sp. | reverse complement strand
AAATTCGGCAACAACTCTTCTCTTTTATCTTTAATTTGAGCAATTAAAGGCAACGGCAATTCATTCAATAATTCTAACGTAATATCATTATAAGATTTAGAGCTTATATCGAACTCACGTTAAATATAATTTCGATTGAACATTTTATTT
The DNA here is from genome assembly GCA_031266995.1 of Tannerella sp. Taxonomy (GTDB): domain Bacteria; phylum Bacteroidota; class Bacteroidia; order Bacteroidales; family Tannerellaceae; genus Tannerella. The sequence goes on along the minus strand of JAIRZY010000175.1, from coordinate 17,973 downwards.
CCCATAAGTTATTATTTTGCCAATATCAGCACCGGATTGTCATCTTCTTCAAGTGCCAGCGCCAGCTGATACACCTTTTCGAAACGCTCTCCATATTTCGCCTTCTGAATATCATGGTCTGTGGACAGCATTTCTTCCTTGAATTCGACGGCTTCCTTCCACATGATTTTTGTCCCGTCGGGCAGTACCTTGCCCGGCTGCGGGAAGAACCGGATTCCGCCATCCAGCGTGTTTGTAAAACCGTCGCCCAGACAGATGAATTCATTCGCGTGCTTGTCGTAAATGCACTGGTGGCTTCCGTTGACGCCTGTAGAACCTATTCCAATCTGTATGTAAAAGTAACGGTCGTCTTCCCATACGTTCGAAAAATCCAGTTTCGTTTCTGCATTCACAAGTGCAAGGCCTTCCATCGGTGTCAGGTGGGAGTGATCCGGATTGTAATCCATCTTCAGATCGCCCAGCGCCACGATCATCCGGGCAGACATCGTGTCGCCGGACAGGACGAAAAGCGTGTCATTGCCGAACTCGTTGAAACAGATATCGCCGTTGTATACGTACAGCGGACTTTCCGTCATCGTATAAGTCCTTCTGCGTTCCACGTAGCGGGGCGAAGGATTGGGGAAGGTTCTCAGTACGCGACCCAGCGTGTCCATTTCGAACAGGCTGATCACTGCCGATATATCGCCTGCGAAAACATTCATATTACTCTTGTAAAACATGACTGTGCGGCCGGGTGTCATTACTCCGCAATGCGATTCTTCCCTGTCACTCACTCCGACGGTTTCAATGTAAGTCCCGTCAAAAGCGTACTTTATCATTTTTTTGCGTGCAATCAGGTAAAACACTCTGCTGTCCGGATCCACGATAACCGTACGCACATATTCATAATCGGCAGGTCCCTGCCCCCGCCGACTGACGGATCTGATGAATTTTCCCTGTCTGTCATACATGTACAGATTATGCAGATCGTCGACCAGCAGACGGTCTCCAATCACATACACATCCTGGAGCCTCCCTATAAGACAACTTTTTGTCGTTTCCAGAGGAATATATTCCAGTTCCGAAACCGCCCTGTCCAGCGGATAATCCTCTGCGACCAGACGTTCCTGCGTGACATCAATATGTATTACGCCTGTGGCATCCGTCAACGATTCTGCCGTATGCTTTCCTGCACAGGAAACGCATACGGCAAAAAAACAGACTGCCAGCAGGGAATAGCATTGCTTTCCAGATACCCGGGTCATTTCCTTAATCAGCTAAGAAAGGAACATCCAGTCCTTCAAGTTTGCGGTCTTCATCCAGCAGCTTTTTTACATTAAATTGCGGCATCGTTTTCAACGGAGTTTTCATTTCTGCCTGTTTTAATGCAGGAAATGACTCGAAAGCGTTCTTTGCTTCAAAGTGGTGTGTATAAACCTGTGCGAACGCCGTAAAATTGCCGCCGGTCAGGGTTAGCACAGATAATAATAAAATATTTTTTTCATCGTGAATTTATTTAGTTCGTTTGTGAATTTGTGTATATGCAGGATACATATTAATAGCTTCGATAATTCCCTCACTATAGATCAGTTTAATTTTATTTCTGTTGAGAAATTTATATTTCCAGATTCTTTTACTTTCCGGATAAACTGGACTAAAATACAGATATAAGCGGCTGTCATCTATTTTATATGAATACTCTGTCAGCATGTTCTGCGATGCCGAGAAATGCATGTATCTTCCATCGGGAAGAAATTCCATGTAGCTTTTGTCCGACTGTTTGAACGATTCTAAATGGTCTTCGTCATGCCCGTCTGCAATCAGTTCCCATCTGCCGACAATCGCCGCTTCGGGATCGTCTACTTTTTCACAGCCCGATGCGCCGGTCAGTAACATCGTCGCGATAAGGGCTGTTTGCATGATTGATATGTTTTTTTTCATATTATATTTTTGTTTTAATTGGATATGTTTCTTTTGAAGGGTATTTTGTTTACCGGCTCCCGCCTTCATGCCGGGAGCCATTGCCCGATGCCGTTTCGTGCTACCGCTCTGAAGAATGGGATTGTAAATTGATTCTTTGTATTATCCCGAAATGTCCGCTGGCCCTCCCGCAACCTGCGGCAAAGTGGCCACCCACGGTGGCAAGTCCCGCGCACGGTGCGTGAAGGTTGCCACTCATGGTGGTCAGTCTCCCGCAACTTGCAGTAGACAGTCTTGAATTTCATCTCGCCGGAGTGTTGCTCATTTCAAGTAAAAGCGTGCCGCCGTTCATGATGTCTTCGTGGGTGATGAAGAAACGGTCGTACGGCTGGCCGTTCAGTGTGGCGGAGCGGATGTAGATGTGTTCGTCGGTGTACCCTCTGGCTTCGACGACGAACTGTTTGCCGTTTTGTAGCGTGAGGGTGATTTTCTCGAACGACGGACTGCCGATGACGTAATACGGTGCGCCCGGGCAGACGGGATAGAAGCCCATCATGCTGAACACCAGCCAGGCCGACATCTGGCCGGAATCTTCGTTGCCCGAAAATCCGTCGGGCGTGTTGTGATATTCGCGGTCGATGATTTCGTGTACTCTCTGCTGCGTTTTCCAGGATTGTCCGGCATAGCCGTAGAGGTAGGCGATGTGATGCCCCGGTTCGTTTCCGTGCCAGTAATATCCTTCGGAAAAGAAGGTATCCAGCCGGTTGACGAAGCGTTCTTCTCCACCCGTGAGGTGAATCAGTCCCGGCACATCGTGGGGGACATACCACGTGTAGTGGAAAGGCGTCCCTTCGCAGATGTAGGACACGAAGCGGTTGGGGTCGAACGGCTCGATCCAGCGTCCGTCGGCATACCGTCCGCGTGCGTAACCTGTCGCGGAGTCGATCACGTGGCGGTAGTTGCGCGCCCGTTCGGCGAGGATGGCGTGGTCGGCCGTTTTGCCTAATTTTGCGGCGACCTGCGCGAGTACGTAGTCGTCGTAGGCATATTCCAGCGTGCGCGAGACCTGTTCCTGGCGGTGGAAGGCGTCCGGAACGAAATCTTCGAGCGGGATGTAACCGTATTCGAGGTACGACGGCATGGCGCGGCGGCCTTTCCCGTCGCGATACGATGCCAGGTCCGTATTGGGTTCGAACGCGTTGCGGCGCATCAGCGCGTAGGCGGCTTCATAATCAAAGCCGGGGATATCCTTCATGATGGCGTCGCCCAGCATTGAGATGCAGTGGTCGCCGATCATCGCGGCGGTATAGTTGTTCCACGACGGGAAAATCGGCAGCCAGCCGCCCTGGTGTCCCTTCAGGACGAGCGCCTGCGCCATCTCGCCGTTGCGTGCGGGGTCGATGAGCGTGAACAGCGGATGAACGGCGCGGTAGGTGTCCCACTGCGAGAAGTCGCAGTAGTACGTCGAGCCGTCGCCGGTGTTCATCGTCGTATACGAGGCGTCGAACCGGGGATACGAGCCGTCGACGTCGCTGAACGTACGCGGCAGGAAGCGCGTGTTGTGCAGGGCGGTATAGAATTTGATCTTTTTCTCCGCGTCGCTGCTTTCGACGTCGATTTGTCCCAGCGTGCGGTTCCATATCCCGGAGGACTGCGCGCGTACTTTTTCAAACTGCCATCCGGGGATTTCCGCTTCGAGGTTTTTCCGGGCGTGGTCGATGTCGGTAAATGAGGTACCGACCTTGACGAGCAGCCGGCATGGCGCCGTGGCGGACAGCCGTATCCAGGCGCCCACGTTCGTCGTGTCTCCCCGGACGTGCGTGACGTTTTCCCTGACTTCGCCATTTTCCCATATACCGTAAGCATCAATGTCCGCATCGAGCCGGACGACGAAGTATCCGCTGAATCCGGCCTCTTTCCCCCATCCCTGATAGATGCGGTGGACGGGGTTGTAGCCGCGTATTTCGCGCTGCACGGGATCGATTTCGACATATCCAAGCCCTTCGTCGCTGTTCGGCTCGACGACGAGGTAGTGAGCGCCTTCCCTGCGAAAGTCAAATCGCATGATGCCTGCCCGCGAGAGGCCGGTCAGTTCGGCGAAGATGTCGTAATCATCCAGTGCTACGCTGTAGTATGAGGGCGTAGCCGTTTCGCGGTCATGGCTGATGGCGGAGGCGCGCGATTCGGGGTCGGTGGCCAGCACGTCCTGCAGCGGCATGAGGGTCGCACTGCCATAGTCCTGCGTGCACGAGCCGTTCATCCAGTGACTGGTTCTGAAGCCCTGTATCGCGTGCTGGAAATAGTAGTACGGCGGGTAGCATTTGTTTTCCGAGGCCTGCGTCTGGGCGACCCAGTTCGTCATGCCGTGCGGGACGCCTACGGACGGCATTATATGCCCGCGCTCTTCGGTCGAGTTTTTGTCCTTGCCTTCCACGACGCGGATGTCCGTCCCCACCAGCGGATTCACATATTGCCCGTAATCTTTTTCTGCCGGCCGGCAGGCGACCAGACAGCAGGCGGCCGCAAGCGAAATAATTCCATATTTCATATTCATAATTCAATGATTCAAAAGTTCAGTTATTCGGTCATCAGGTCATTCTCCACTTCCCCATCCCGTATACCGCGCGGGAAAAATCTTTCAGTACACCCGTGTTGCCGTCCGGCAGGACGGATATGATTTTGAGCGACAAAAACGTCACGATGGACGGGATGGCTTCTGCCATGTAGTCGCGACACGTTCTGTAGGCTCCAATCCCGGCATTACAGGGATCGAAGACACCTCCGTTTGGCTGGGGCATCAGTTCGCGCATCAGGTAGGCGTCAGCGGGCATTTCGGCGGGATACCGGGCTTCCAGGCGCTCGATATGTCCGCAGTGCATGGCGAAGATGGCGAGCGAATCGGCCATGATGTCTTTCGAGACGCAACGGCGGACATGTCTCGCGATGTCGATGCCTTTCTCGTTCATCGCGACGATGGCGTCGCTGTGCGCCCCTTTACCCTCTTCCGTATCCAGGCCGCACGAGATGACCTGTACGCTGCGCAGCGGTTCGGGCGCCTGCTGCAAAACATGCTTCAACAGACCTTCCGCCATCGGGCTGCGGCACGAATTGCCCATGCAGACAAACGTCACCTTTTTCGTCAGCAATACTTCCCGAAGGTTTGATAGCAATTCCCTTTCCATAACTATTTAGAATTTCAATTTCCCTTCACCCCGATCCGGGCATAAGTCTCGCTCAGGCTCCGTTCATTGTCCGAGATGACCAGCAGGATGTCGCCCGGTTCGAGCAGTGTGGAGCCTTGCGGCACAAAATACGAGTCGCCCCGCTTGACCATTACCACGAGCGTTTTTTCCGGTATCGGCATGTCCATGATTCGGTTTCCGTGCGACAGGTGTTCTTCGGTCAGCATGATTTCGGACATGCTCGACTTGATGTCGTCCGACAGTTCCACGTCGAACGTCGAGAGTTTCTTCGCCGGTTTGCTTTCGCCCGCCAGTCCCAGCCACCTTGCGACGACCGGCACCGTTGTCCCCTGCACCAGCAGCGACACGAGGGTGACGAAAAACACGATGTTGAAAATCGTCTGCGCATTCTCGACCGACGCCGTCCAGGGATAGGTGGCAAAGAGAATCGGCGCCGCGCCGCGCAGTCCTACCCACGAAACGTAGTGCTTCGCCTTGCTCGACATCTTCCCGAACGGCAACAGACACAGCCACACGGCCAGAGGACGCGACACGAATATCATCAGCAAACTGATGGCCAGACCTATGCCGGCGATGGGCAGCAGCTCGGTCGGGTTGACCAGCAATCCCAGCGTGAGGAACATCACGATCTGGAACAGCCACGCCATTCCGTCCATAAATTTCTTCGCCGTCTTTTTATGTACAAACTTCGAGTTTCCTATCACCAGGCCGCTGATATAGACTGCCAGATAGCCGTTTCCCTGCAGTGCGGTCGTAACGGAGAAGATGAGGTAGAGCAGTGCCAGCATCAGGACGGGATACAGCGATTCGTTATTCAGATTTATCTTGTTGATTATCTTGACGGACAGCCTTCCGAACAAGTATCCCAGCACTGCGCCGATCAACAGTTGCATCGCCAACATTCCGGTAATCGCCCAGAAACTGTTTTCGCCGATTTGCAGCCACTGTATGAATGTAATTGTCAACAGGTAAGCCACCGGGTCGTTACTTCCGCTCTCAAGTTCCAGCAGCGGGCGCAGACGTTCCTTCAGTGCCAGCCCTTTCGAGCCGAGAATGGCAAAAACCGACGCCGAATCGGTCGACGACATGACCGACGCCAGCAGCATCGCTCCCAGCAGCGAGAACGTGACCGACGTGAAAACATGTTTGGTCAGCAGGAAGATGAAGAAACCGGTAATCAACGCCGTAAGCAGCACGCCCAGCGTCGCGAGTACGACGCCCTGCACGATGACAGGCTTGATTTCGTGATACTTGGTATCCATCCCTCCCGAAAAGAGGATACTGTTCAATGCCAGCACACCGATGAACTGCGCCACTCCGGGGCTTGAAAATTGCAGTCCGAAGCCGTCGTTTCCGAAAGCCATTCCCACACCGAGAAACAGCACGAGGATAGGCACGCCGAATCGATAACCCGTCTTGCCCGCTATGATACTGACAAGCAACAGCAAGGATACGATTAATACCACATTGTCTACAGAGAATACCATATCATTTAAGTTTCATATTATTTTTGCCCTCAAAGATAGAAAAAAAAATGCTTCTCAATGCAAATTCCTGTAAAATCCTCGAATAGTTGTGCACAGCGACATCGCTTTCCGTTTTTCATCCGACGCGGTTTTTGCAGGAGTGCAATGCGCGTTTTCGACGGCATTCGGAAATTATCCCGAAATGTCCATTGGCCCTCCCGCGACTTCCGGCAAGGTTTCTCCTCATGGGGAAACCTTGCCGGAAACTCCGGGAGACTTTCCTCACGAGGGGAAACCTTGCCGGAAACTCCGGGAGACTTTCCTCACGAGGGGAAACCCTGCCGGAAACTCCGGGAGACTTTCCTCACGAGGGGAAACCCTGCCGGAAACTCCGGGAGACTTTCCCCATGAGGGGAAACCTTGCCGGAAGTTCCGGGAGAACTGATCGGAATCGACTCCGGTTCTGAAAAGTTCTGACTGAACTGATCGGAACCGGCTCCGGTTTTGAAGAGTTACGACGGAACTGATCGGAATCGACTCCGGTTTTGAAGAGTTACGACGGAACTGATCGGAACCGGCTCCGGTTTTGAAGAGTTACGACAGAACTGATCGGAACCGGCTCCGGTTCTGAAAAGTTCTGACTGAACTGATCGGAACCGACTCCGGTTTTGAAGAGTTACGACTGAACTGATCGGAACCGGCTCCGGTTCTGAAAAGTTCTGACTGAACTGACCGGAATCGACTCCGGTTCTGAAAAGTTCCGGGAGGGCCAATGGCCATTTCGGGATTGTTAATTGTTTTTCAGCTTTTTTATGCGGCACGTCAAATGCTGCCATGTTCTGCTGTATTCGGAACGGACCGTTATTTGCTCCGGCGTAACCGTTACTTTGCATCTATATGATAAAATTTCATTCGTATTTCATATACTTAACTTACGTTGTGCATATATAAAGCCATACCGTGCATAATGCAATCAAAGCCGCTCAAACGGGATTTATTCGCTATATCGACGAATCCGGAAAACCGGCACAGGTGTATAATTATAAGTGAAAATTAGTAAATGCAAATAATAAACCATCCTCTTGAAACGGTCTGTTTTCTCAATTCAAAATTATACATTTTGACAGCATTTGCGAGCTAAAAATCGTTTAGTATATAAATAATCATATCTTTTTCGCTATATATGCAGATTTAATATGACACATGTCTATTGTTCATGTCAAAAAACATGCTTAGTTTTGCACGCTTAGAGTTGAATTTTAAACAGAAATAATCAATCAATTTAACAAGAACGTTATGTATAGAATTTACGCAAATCACTTTCTGCTCACAGTGTGTACATTGTTGCTGTGGGGCGGATTCATGACCGCGCAGGCGGCTGTTAAAAAATACAATATCAGTACTGGAAACCTGTCCATTGCGACGGGAGACCGGGATGACTATGAGGTGACCGGCAGTACGAACAGTTACAGGATTTTAGTGGCATCCGGCTATCATGGAACCATCACGCTGAATGGGGTGAGTATCCGTTCCACATCGGTAGCGCCCATTTGGGTCGTCGGAAAGGACAATTGCAGTAATCTTACGCCCGTAACCATTGTCAATTTTGTGTTGAAAGGGGATAACACGCTGGAAAATACCCACGCGGATAATCCGGCTTTTCAGGTCGACCAGGGTGCCCAGATTCATATCAGCGCCTTCGATCCGACAGACAACGCAAGCGGGAAATTAACCGCTACGGCAAATAAGGGAGGTAACAGCGGAGGCGGGGCGGCTATTGGCGCCGGTCGGAACGCCAATCAGGGAACGGCTGATATATATAATGAAAGAGGCCTTGTTGCCAAAAACAAACATACGGCAGGAGGGAATGTTATTATCTCCAGCGGGACTGTGAATGCTAACGGGAGCTATCACGGAGCCGGCATCGGCGGAGGACACTGGAATTATTATGGCGGGAATATTGTCATCTACGGCGGGATAGTCACTTCGGCGGGCGGCGCTCATTCGGCGGGAATCGGAACCGGCTGCCCTACGGGGGTAGGCAATGACGGTACGTTCGCAGAAAACAGTTCGATTATCGTGATTCCACCTGCCCAGATTACGGCGACCACAAAGCAGTCCGGCAAGCAGGGACTTGCCGGCTCCAGCAATATTACGTATATCGGCGATCCGCAAAGCTTCGAGGTAACCGTAAAAACGGTAGATAACGAGAAGAAGGCGGATATATATGCCGACATTAACGAAACGACTTCGGTTACCGGGGTTTTTAGGGCGCTGGGCATCAATTATGACTTTACCAAAGTACAATTCGGCAATACGGGTATGGCGGGCTACGTCAAGTTCAAGGCTTCGCTCAAACAAAACGTTACCTTTTTCACGGATGCCAGCAGCTCCAATCCCGCTACACTGGGGCGGCCATACAAGCCTGTCACGACTACGGTCTCCGCCGCGAAGACCGTCACGCTTCCGCTGCTTGACATCTGCCTGTCTTTGGAGCCGACGCCGTCTCTGCCTCTGGACCCGGGATATAGCGGCACGCAGGCGCTGACAAATGCATACAGACTGAAAGTCACCTATTCGGACACCAACCCCATGACAGGCGTGGTTTTCGAACGGCAGGCGGGAAGCGGCAGCGATTTTTCCGCCATGAAGTTTTACGATGCTGGCGGGACTGCGGAAATCCCGGCTCCCACTTCGCTGACCGACGGCATGGTGTTTTATATCGTCATGCCGCTGAATGCCGGAAAGCCCATCGGTGTTTACTCGGATGTGCTGCGGTTTAGCGGAACGTGGAAAAACCAGCCTACCGGATATATCCGTCAGATAGTGACGCAGCGGGTTGTGCTCAACGATACGGACGCCAATACATACATTAAAGTAACGGCTGCGCCGCAGACGTTTTCCGTCAACAGCGCGGCATCGGGGCTTGCCACGCTCTCTCTTCGCATCACGCATAACAGTCTGATTCTGCCGTATGACCCGGCCGACGTGACTGCCTGGTATCTGATTACCACGCAGCCGGACTACGACCGGGCTATCGCGGCGACGCCTCTTTCGGGATGGACAAGCCTGACCGTCCCGGCTTCGGACGGCGCTTCGGGTACGACCTCGGCGCCCTTTACCGGAAAGCCGGTAGGAACTTATTACATCCACTGGCACGTAGTGTCGGGTACGGTTTTTGCCCACAGCAAGACGGTGCTAACCCCGGCGGCCACGTATGGCGGATTCGGCCCGTACATTATTGATACTACCCCGCCGACTGCCGGCCTTACTGTTGGCGGCAGTACGACGGCCACGACCCTTGGCAGCAATGCCGGCGTTCCGGTCTCGCTGACTTTCGACAAGGCCGTACGGCCTGCCGGCCTGACGAATGCAGGCTTCAGTATCAGCCCTGCCGGCAAAGCAGCGATCAGCAGCATTGCCGTGTCAGGCAGCGACAACAGGACGTTCACCGCAGTCCTGACGCCGGTCGGAAATCTGTATAATGGCGAAAACTTCACCGTTCAACTGAAGAATAATGCAGTGCTGGACGTCGCAGGCAACAGCAACACGGCGTCCAACGCAGTTACGGTCACATATTCAAACCCGGCAAAGCCGACCGTGGCGTTCAACAACGCAGCACAGTATGCGACACTGAAACCGTCGTTTACGGTCACGGTGACGCCGGGCGACGGGTCGGTCAACGGAAATACGGATCTGTATCGTGCGGCGGGAGGGACGGCCTTCACCGGCGGCGACAATCTGACCTCGCTGTTCACCGTTACGCCCGAAGGCGGCGCGCCGCTGCCTCCCTCGGGATATACGGCGACGTATGCGAAAAACGGAACGGCAGCGACTGTCACATTCGCGTTTTCCGCCGATCTGACGAATACGAAGAGATATAAGGTCGATCTGGCCGGAGACAAATTCTTCAACCTGCTGCAGAACGGTAACGCCGTTGCCGCCTCAACGGAATTTCTGATTGCCGTACCGGAATTTACGGGCACGGACGCAGGCATAACCGCCAGTCCGAATCTGTTTACAAACACGGGCGGCACGACGACGCTGACCATAAGAGGCACGGGACTGAAGGCAAATGTCGAGAAGGGGCTGCTTGTGCTCAATGTGAAATGCGCCGCCATCGGCTCCGGAGTCTGGCCCGTCACCGGCAACTTTGCGGTTGCGGGTGGCATGGATCAGGTCACGGTCGGCAATGTCGCCATTCCGGCCAATACGGGAAGTACGACATTGACATATATCTTCGAACTGTATATGACATTCAACGGCCATCAGGAAGTATCTACCGGCAAATCGTGTTCCGTTCAGGCAGAGCCGGATGCATCCCGTCTCCTGTCCGTTTCCAACGGCACCGGTTCCGTGAGCGACCTCGTTTTCGGATATACGGATGGAATGGCCAGGGATGTTTCCCGCAGGCAGACCGTTACCGTGACCAACAACGGCGCGCAAACGCTAAACAACCTGCAGGTCTCCTTTACCGGCCCCGACGGTTCTCATTTTGCGAATACCGCTCCGGCGGTTGTCACGGGTCTGGCGCCCGGCGGCACGTCGACCTTCGACGTATACCTGCAGACCGGCAAGAATGCAGGCCCGTATGCGGGCGGCCCGGGCGGTTCCGAAACCAAGGTGTCGGTCAGCGCGCAGAACGGCTCGGCCACGGTGACGGGCAGCGCCGCGCTGGTGAAGCAGAACGTGAAGCCGAAGGCGGCGACGGGCAGTGAAGGAAACGTCGTCGGCCGGCCGGTGCCCGGCAGTTCGTGGAACAACCGGAACACGGTGGAACTGACCGCCACGGCAACCGGCAGCGGCGACCGGGTCGTCGACTGGCAGTATGCCGTGGTCAACACCAATACGAGACCCCTCGATCTGTCTCCCCTCTGGACTTCGGTTGGCGGCGGAGCCACGACGGCGACACACACGTTCCCCGGCAATACGGAAGACACGTGGTATATTTTCTGGAAAATGAATACCCGCAACATTTCCGGCATCACGGGACAGGTGAAGGACGGCAGCGCCGTGGCCTATCATATTGATCTGAAAGCTCCCGAAGTTTCCGGTATCACGACGGCGCGCAACCATACGAACGCTTCGCCCGTAAACGTGCGGGTGACCTTCTCCGAGCCGGTGGCAACGCCGGACGTCTCCAGATGCGCAGTGACCAATGCCTCTGCAGGGACGCCCGTGCCGCAGGGAATCCCGGATAACGGGCTTTACACAACTTACGAGATTGCCCTCACGCCACGCACCGGACTTGTGTCGGGAGACATCATTTCGTTCTCGGTACAGGCAGGCGCTGCCACAGACAGAGCCGGTAATACCAGTACCGCGCAGACGTCCGCCCCGATATGGATCACATACAACAACGAGAATCCTCTGGTGACGCTGGCGACGGCCGGCCTGACCGTCAACAGCAGTTTCGATGTCGCGGCAACCTTCAGTAAGGCCGTGACCGGCCTCACGGCTGCGAATATCCGGATATTCCCGGCGGGATTCACGATAGACCGGTTCAGCGGCAGCGGCACAGCGTATACGTTCAGAGTGAATACCCATAATCAGCCCTCGGCAAAGATCGTGATCGTCGTACCCGAAAATGCCGTATCAGACAACGCCGGCAACGGAAACGTAGAAGGCGAGCTGGTTGTAGGCTACAGGCATCCGGCCGACCGGATCGCAGGCACACTCTCATACAGCGGGCCGGCATACGAAAACGGAGCCTTCAACGTCTACCTCTCCTTTCCGGAAGACGTAACCGGACTGGCAGCCGGCGACTTCCTCTACAGCACGGCCGATTTCGAGCCGCTGCAAATTTCCGGCTCGGGCCGTAACTACACGCTGACCTTCACGCCGAAACCCGACAAGGAAGCGCAGACCTCCATCGAACTGAAAAGCAGCGGCGCCGCCGTGCGCGACATCTACGGCAACGAAGTGAGCGGCTCCGGCCGGATAGCAGTCAGCTACGACACCCGGCGTCCGCAGGTCAGCCTCATAGCAATGGTCAATCCGGTCAGCGTGATTCACTTCGACCCGCTCGACGTCCGAATCGTATTCGACGAAGCAGGCGCAGGCCGTTTCGACGCCAGCAGGCTCGCCCTCTCCGGATTCGACCTGCTCGGAATAAAAAGCGGCCCCGTCGTCGCCGGTTCATCCACGGAATATGTCGTCACCCTGCAAGTCGCGTCAAGCGCCGTCAGCAATACCCACCTGACGCTGCAGGCGGGCACCGGCCTCGTCACCGACCGCGCCGGCAACCCGAGCTTGGCAGGCGGCAGCGGCGTCGCCCTGAGCGTCCTCTTCGTCGACAACGTCCCGCCGGACATTATCAGCATGTCCGTCCCCCCGACAAACGCTTCACCCGTCGGCCGCATCGTGTTCACCTTCAGCAAGCCGCTGAATGCGACCGCTCCGGGCGCCATCTGGCTCGAAGACGTCGGGACCATTCCCACAGGCAAAATCAAATGGCTCAACCCGGGCACGATCAGCTTCGACCGCGGGCACCTGGCCGAGGGCATGACCTACGTAATGCACGTATCAGGATACACCGACCGCGCAGGCAACACGATGCCCCCACGCGTATTCTCGTTCAAGGTCAGCGAACCGGCCTATCCCGTCATTCCCCGTCCGGTAACCATCCGGCTCGGCGGCGGACTGACCATGTCGCCGGCACACTCCGACGAACCCTTCTACGTGAACAGTCGCGACAACTTCACCTTCACCGTCCGCCCCTCCGCAGGCCACAGCCTCGACAGCCTGACGGTCGAGACCGGCATCCCGCTGCGCGACCGCGAAGGCATCCTGAGGACGAAAAACCCGGACGGCAGCATCACCGTGACGCTCGTGCGCATCAATGAACCATACCTGAACGTGTCCGTCTATCTGCGAGGCACGTCCGCCTCCGAAGCCGTCGAAGCCGCCCGCGTATGGGCGTCCGGACACCGGATATACGTCCGCACCGACCGCACAGCCACGCTGTCGGTCTACAACCTGAACGGCACGCTGTGTCGTCAACTGACCGTCGGCGCCGGCACGACATCCGAACCCCTGCCGCAGGGCTACTATACCGCCCTGCTCGACGGGAAGGCATACAAAGTGATCATACATTAGCCATGTGACGCCGCAGGCGGGCATTGCGCCTTCGGCAGTGAAAGCGGAAAGAGGCTGTCCTGAGCGGGCAGCCTCTTTTTTTTGGATGCACATCAAACGGCCGCCCGGTCCCCGTCGCCACCGTAGAGACGCGATGCATCGCGTCTCTACGGGAATCCGGGACGGGGCAAGTAGAGACACGGTGCTGTTTGAATCTTCGAATCATTCGGAATACAGAGGCGTTATCGTAATCCGTCTTTCATAGCGCTGTGGCGCCACCCGGTAGGCGTCGAATATGCCGCGCGCCGTGCATCCCACGCCGGAGGTCGCATAGTCCAGATTGAGCGTGATGCCGTCCTGTTCCTGCAACTGAAAGGTGTAGACCGACCGCGTCAGGTTGTCCGCAGAGTAGGGACTGGTGTTGAAGTTGAACCACCGGTCCATCGCAAAGGCCAGTCCCGCGCCCGTGCTGTCGGTCATGCGGAGCCACCGGTTCTCGGTGCGCAGGCCGCAGTCCTGCGGGAGGAGGTAGGGTTCGTACATCTCGCCGACCGTCGAGGAATAGATGCCTGTCCTGTATCCGCTTTTCCTGTCGGGATAATTTTCCTGCGGCCCGCGTCCGTACCACTGCACGCGGTCGAGGCTTTTGTCCAGCATCAGGGTCAGGCCGATGCGCGGGAGCCAGAGGGGCATCCGTCCCTGCGGATATACGGTGTGATGGAGGGTGATCCCGCCGTCGGCCGCGAAAGTGTAGCTGTACAGGTTCTCGAAGCCGCCGACGGTTCGGCCGGATATGTACCGGTCGAGGCTGCCGTGCTGCGTGCCGTTGTCCGTCTCCGTGATTTCGCGGATGTTGACGTATACCTTGCCTTCGCGTTCAAAGACGTCCATCGACACCGGGCGGTGTGTCAGCCGGTCGATGCCGGCGGAATAGTATTCCGTGGCAACCTGCTGCCCGTATCCTTCGCGCCAGTGTCCCGATCTTGCGCTCGTCGCGTTCCATCCGTCCTGCTCGTTGGCCAGCGGGGCGCGCCAGACGTTCAGAAGGAGCGGCGAGCGGAGCATTTCGCGCTTATTGATGATCATTGATGTGAATGCGCCGTTCTCCTTTGCGATCGTATAGGTGAAATTCGATCCGGTGACGGCGATGCAGGCGGCCGTTTCCTCGTATGCAATGCTTCCTCCGGGCGGCGGCGGCTTCGGCGCGGCTTCGGCGGGCCTGTGCCACGGAAGCTCCATCTGATCCCAGGCCACCTCGTGACCGGCGGGCGCCCATATCTCGTCCTGCCTGAGCGAAAAGCTGACGGTCAGGCGGTATTCTTTTCCTTCGCTGATGACGGGCCGGCGGTAAGGTATGCGCACCTGCTTCGTCGTGAGGGGAGGGAGTTGCAGGTCTATCCCGCCTTCTTCGATCACTTCGCCGTCGGCTTCCATCTGCCAGCGGGCGTTATAGGCGGATGCGTCGGTGAAGTGATTCCGGTTCCGGACTTCTACCCAGCCTTTTTCGGCGTCGATGAGCGAGACGGATACGGGCTGAACCGACTTCTTCATCTGCCACATTTCGGGCTGCACGCGCCTGTCCGGCCAGATGCTGCCGTACGTGCGTGCGCCGATGCCGTAGCTGAAGAAGGTGCCACGGTCCGTTTCCGTTTCGAAGTCGAGCCACAGGGCTGCTTCGCCGGGCAGGTAATGGCCGGGCGGAACGGCGCGGTCGAATATCCCGACGTTGTCCAGCAGGGCGCTGCAGAGATATTCGTCCGTTTCCTGCCCGTGTATTTCCGCATTGCGCCCGATGTTGACCGGGAACGGGAAGTTGGTGATGCGCCCCGTCGCGGCGGTGCTGCCGGCTTTTTCGCCGTCGACATAGACGGTCATCTCTTTCCCGTCGTAGACGCCGCTCAACTGATGCCAGCGGCCGTCCCAGCCGTCCGGCAACCGTATGCCGAGCACGTGCCTGCGGTTGGTATAGAGGTAGAAGTCGAGCGAGTCGCCCCGCTGCTGCAGTCCGAACTGATAGCTGCCTTTCGTGATGAACGTGCCGGCGCTGTTCGCCAGCTTGCGGGGATAGACGTCGCAGACGAGCGTCAGGCGGTCGGTGTCGATTTCCACGTTCGACCGGCGGTAGATTTCTACCCACTGGTCATGCCCGTTCAGGTCGAGCGCCTTCCCGTGTACGCCCTCCACCAGGCGGGCGTCTCCCATCAGGTGTGCAGGCGTGTGATGCGGCGAGCGGTCTTCCGTCTGCCGTATCCGTTCGGTCAGTCCCGGGCTTACGAAGTCCCAGATGGCGCCGCCCATCAGGCGGGGATGCGAGTAAATGACGCGCCAGTAGTCGTCCATCCCGCCCCCGCCGTTGCCGGCGACCGAGAGGTATTCGTCCATGAACGACGGGCGCCGGTCGGCCGTGTCGGGCGTCATGCCGGTCTGCAGTTCCAGCTCGACGGGCGTCGGATAGCGCGGGCCGATGATGTCTTCCGCCGGGTGTGCATACGCATTTCCGCCATACATCCAGTAGCGTGCCGGGTCATGCCTGCGCCCTTCCCTGATGACTTCCGCGATGTTGAAGCCTTCGCCCGATTCGTTACCGGCGCTCCAGAAGAGTACGCAGGGGTGATTGCGGTCGCGCAGCACCATCCGGCGCACGCGCTCGCGATACATCGCCGTATATTCTTCCTGCCGCGATACGTATTCGGTCGCATGTGCCTCCGTGCCGGCCTCGTCGATGATATACAGTCCATACTCGTTCGCCAGCTCCAGATAGCGGTTCACCGGCGGATAGTGAGAGGTGCGCACCGCGTTGAAGTTAAAACGCTTCAGTATCTCGAAGTCTTTCCGTACCGTTTCTTCATCCATGACGTGCCCCGTTGCGGGGTGCTGCATGTGCGAGTTTTGGGCGTTCACCTTCAGCGGGACGCCGTTCAGGTAGAAGGTCTCGCCGCGTATTTCCGTTTCCTTGAATCCAATCTTTGTCCTGACGACGTCCAGCACCTTGCCGGCCGGCGAGAGGAGCTGTATCTCGAGCGAATAGAGGTCGGGCGTTTCCGACGTCCACTTCTTCGGATTCGCAACGGACTGCCTGAGGCGCACCTGTGCTGTTCCGGGCCTGTCGATGGAAAAAGGCTCGCCCGTCATTTCGGCCACCTGTCGCTGCGCAGCGTCCAGCAGGCTGGCCCTGACCCGGTACGTCGCCGGCGGCACGGCGGTATGTTTCTTCACGTCGACCGTCAGGTTCAGCACCGCGTCCGTATACGTATCGTCGAGGTCGGTCACCGCATGCCAGTCGAAGAGCCTGACCGGCGGGGCGGCATAGAGCCACACGTCGTCGAAGATGCCGGCCAGGCGCCAGTAGTCCTGTCCCTCGAGATAATAGCCGTCGGAGTATTTTACGACATGCACCGCGACCGTATTCCTGCCGGGTTTCACGTGCGCCGTGATGTTGTATTCGGCCGGCTCCTGCGCGCCCTCGTTATACCCGACTTCCTGCCCGTTTACCCATACGAAGCTGGCCGATGCCACCTTTTCCATCCGCAGAAATATCTGTTCGCCCGCCCATGACGGCGGGAGGCTGAACGTCTTCCGGTACGCGCCGGTCGGATTGTATTCGCGCGGCACAAAGGGCGGACGGGCCTTGAACGGGGCGTGAACGTTCCTGAACAGGCGGTCTCCAAAGCCCTCCATTTCCCAGTTGGACGGAACCTTGATGACGTCCCATCGGCGGTCATTAAACTTTTCTTTAAAGAAATCTCCGGGGATTCCTTCGGGCACGTCGCTCCCGAAAAACTTCCATTCGCCGTTGAGCGACATTTGCTTTTCGGGGATATGATACGCCCGGCCCTCTTCCTGATTCATTTCAAAGACGGCAGGATTCTCTATAAATTCATACAGATGTTCCATGTAGTTTACCTGCTGGGCCGGACATCCGGCGGCATGGCAGTAAAGAATGATTCCAATTGCGATTGCTTTTTTCATGATTTGAATTTCTGTTTTGCAAAGGTCTGTTTTTTTCTCCGTTCATGCAAACTCTCCCTGCGGGAGATTCAAAATTCAAAGATTCAAACAGCACCGCCGCCCGCCTCCGACACCCTCCCCTCCCTTGTGGCAGGGCTGTTAATTCTAAATAAGATATTCAAGAGTTCTATGACATGATAGTTTGCAAAAATTTCGGTAGCGTATTTGATTGACCTGTTTTTTGTTTTCAGGATGTTGAAAGCGAAGTCCCTCAAGAGGGCAAGGTTTGCCGCCGCCTGTCTGTCTGCGGCGGATGCGGCGTCTTCGCGCATGATTACATCTTTGGTATAATGCAGTTTATTCTCAATGTACCGGTGCGA
>JAIRZY010000174.1 GCA_031266995.1 Tannerella sp. | reverse complement strand
CCTATTGCATATATAAATCCTTCCGTGTAAATTTGCGGGCGAAACAAATAACACCAAAACAAGGAAAAAAATGAAACCGGGCACGCCGACACACGTCTTCCCCCTCCCCTCGATGCCATCCGCACCGCAGCGAAGCGCCGTCGCCCGTCCCGGCACATCTCCCCGCGCAGAAAACAGCTTTTCCGGAACTCCGAAAAACATTTCCGGAGCTCCAAAAGACTTTTCCGGAACTCCGGAAAACATTTCCGGAACTCCAAAAGACTTTTCCGGAACTCCGAAAAACATTTCCGGAACTCCAAAAGACATTTCCGGAGCTCCGAAAAACATTTCCGGAACTCCGAAAGACTTTTTCGGAACTCCGGAAAACATTTCCGGAACTCCGGAAAACATTTCCGGGACGGGGGAAAACCGTGCGGCAGCCCCGCAAGGCAGCTTTGGACGGACATTACATTTAATTATTAATACCCCAAATACTCACAGCTATGACTAAAAAGGATTACGTCCCCTCTAACGTCCTGGATTTTCAGGTTCTCGTGCGCGACGTACGCGCTCAGGTAAAACTCAACCGCGTTCGCTGGGACATTTCAGACACAGCGGCCGAGGTGATCAACAAACCGGCCGACGACTACGACGCGGTGCTGCTCATCTCCGAGAATCCCGAGACGCGCACGTCCGCCGTCATCCTCCGGCGCGACGAAGTGCGCGAAGCCCTCGAAAGCGTCTTCCGTCCCTTCGTCCAGGGGCATCTCATCCACAACCCGCTCGTCACGCCCGACGACCTGCGGGCGATGGGGCTGCCCGTGCACGACCTCCATCCCACCCCGCCGCCCGACCCGACCGAGGCGCCCGTCATGTCCTTCTCCCAGCCCAGCCCCGGCGTCATCGAAGTCGGATTTGGCACAAAGGTCGGACGCGCAAAGCCCGAAGGAGTCGCCGGATGCGAGATATGCTCCAAAATCACCGACAGCCCCACCCCGCCCACCGACTGGGAGGAGCTTGAACATGCCGAATATGTCACCCGCTCGCCCAAGCGCTACACCTTCAGCGGCAAGGAGCGCAGCCTCTGGTTCCACTTTGCCGGGCGGTTTATCAACACCCGCGGCGTCAAAGGACCCTGGTGCGAAATAATCAGCGTCGTCATACCATAATAATTAAAACTTTCCACTTTGTACTTCATTTGAGCGCGGAGAATGTAGCAGATCGCTCTCTACATTTCTCCGCTTCTTTTTCCCTCCCCCTCCCGCCCCGTCTCCCCCGCGTCCCCACAAATTCTCAAATTATCAAAAAATGCTTGCATATCTCGTCAAACCGCACTATTTTTGCAGCACAAATCAGAAAAAGTCCGGAATATGCGTGAATCAGTGAAAAAAACGGGAATGTGGCTTCTCATGGCGCTCTTCATCAGCTACCATGTCGCCGTCACCTCGTTCTATCACACGCACTACTTCGCCTGGGGCACCGTCACCCACTCCCATCCCTACTTCCCCTCGAGCGGCAACCCCCTGAACCATACCCATACGCCCGGCCAGTGCCTCCACATCGCCCTCCTCTCCCTCCTCGTCCCCGCCGGCCTGTCGATAGCCCTCGTGATGGCCTTCCCCCTCGCCGTCTCGAAGATATACCTTCCCGTGCGCCGCTACCGTTCGCACACCCGCACCCTCGCCCTGCACCTCCGGGCGCCCCCCGCCACCCTCCGCCTCAGAGGATAAGGGAATTTAAGATTCAAAATTTGAAATTCAAGATTCAGGCTTCGCGAATTTGACCTTCCGCCTTCGCATTTCTCCCCTCTTTTGTGGAGAAGGGCCGGGGGAGGGGTAAATTCAAGAATCAAGCTTCGCAAATTCAACCTCCCGCCTCCGAACAGCTCCCCTCTCTTGTGGAGAGGGGCCGGGGGAGAGGTAAATTCAAGATTCAGGCTTCGCGAACTCAGCCTCCCGCCTCCGAACAGCTCCCCTCCCTTGTGGAAAGGGGTCGGGGGAGAGGTCAATTCGCGATTCAAAAACTCAGCCTCCGTCCTCCCCCTCTCCCTTTCGGAGCGGCGGCGGACGGGAAATGAATCCCGCCCTTCCCCCCTCGCCCCCGGCTGCAGGAGCAGGTCACCCCCTTCCTCCTGTATCCGGTTCATTTCGTGAGTCATTCATAAAACATCAGCAAATGAAAAAGATATTCATTCTTATATGCCTGCCGCTACTGTTCGCCTGCACGCACAGACCGGCCGGCGACAGCGCGGCAAGTGCCGCCTACACCGTCGAGGGAGAATACATCCGCCTCTCCTCCGATTCTCCGCTGCTCTCGCGGATAAAGACGCAGCAGGCCGAAGTCTCGGGCTATCGGGCCGTCTTTCATACCTCCGGCGCCGTGCGCGCCATCCCCTCGGGATATGCCGAAATCGCCGCACCTTTTGCGGGACGCATCACCCGCTCCTTCGTCCGCCTCGGGCAGCGCGTCGGCCCGGGCAGTCCCCTCTTCGAAATCAGCTCCCCCTCCTTCTACGAGGCCCAGAAAGCCTACTTTCAGGCCCGGCACGAGATGGAGCTTGCGCGGAAAAACTTCGATCGCGAGCACGACCTGATGTCCCACAGTGTCGGCGCAGCCCGTACGTTCGAAGAGGCTGCGACGCAGTACGAGCTTCGCCGTCGCGACTGCGAGCAGGCGCTTGCCGCCCTCCTCGTCTATCAGGTCGACACCGCCTCGATGACGCCCGGGCAGCCCCTCGCCGTCCGTTCGCCCATCGCCGGCGAGGTCGTCATGAGCAGCGCCGTCATCGGGCAGTATCTGAAAGACGATGCCGGGCCGCTGGCCGTCGTTGCCGACCTTGCGAAGGTGTGGGTCGTCGCCCGCGTCCGCGAGAAGGACATCCCCGTGCTGCGCCAGATCGACGGCGTCGACGTGTCGCTTTCCGTCATGCCCGATACGGCAATCGCGGGCGCCGTCTACTACGTCGGCGAACTGCTGGACGACGAGACGCGCTCGGTCGAGGTCATCGTCGAATGTGACAACCGCGGGCGCCTCTTCAAGCCGAACATGTACGGCACCGTACGCTTCACCGCCCGTCCGGCGCCCGCCGTCGTCATTCCCGGCTCGGCCGTGCTGCAGGACGGCGACAGTCCCTACGTGCTCGTCGACGCGGGCGACAACCGTTTCCGCAGGACGAAAATCACCGTCGCCTCCTCCGACGGACAGCAGGCGGTCGTCACCGCCGGCATCCGCAGCGGCGACCGCGTGATGACCGAAGGGGCCTTTTATTTCGCCATCTAAGCCGGCGTATCACTCATTAAACCGTACGACTTATGCTGGAGAAAATCATTCATATCGCCATCCACCGGCGCGGACTGATGGTGGTGCTCTTCGCCTTTCTGTGTCTGACGGGCTATTATGCCTGGACGCAGCTCGCCATCGACGCCTATCCGGATATTGCCGACACGACGGTGCAGATCGTCACCCAGGTGCCGGGGCTGGCTGCCGAGGAAATAGAGCAGCAGATCAGCATCCCCGTCGAGCGCGCCATGAACGGGCTGCCCGGCCTGAACGTGATGCGGAGCAAGAACGCCTTCGGGCTTTCGACCGTCATACTTGTCTTCGACGACGGTGTCGAAGACTACTGGGCGCGGCAGCGTGTGCAGGAGCGCCTTGCCGGCGTCGAGCTGCCCTACGGCGCCGTGCCCGGGCAGAACCCCCTCACCTCGCCTACGGGCGAGATATTCCGCTATATCGTCGAGAGCGACCGCTTGGACCTGCGCGAAATGACGGATCTGCACAAGTGGGTCGTCATCCCCCGCCTGAAACAGGTCACGGGCGTGGCCGACGTCAGCAACTACGGCGGCATCACGACGCAGTACCAGATCGAAATCGACCCCCGCCGGATGGAAGAATACGGCGTCACCCTCGCCGACGTGGCCGAACAGGTGGAGAAGAACAATGCCAACGCGGGCGGAAGCATGATCAGCCGCGGCGACCTGAGCTACGTGATTCGGGGCATCGGGCTGGTGCGCGACCTCGACGACCTCGGGCACATCGTGCTCAAGACGCATCGCGGCGCGCCCGTCTACCTGAACGACATCGGGCGGATGAAGTACGGCAACCTTGAGCGCAGGGGCGTCCTCGGATTCAAGGACGCCGGGCGCGACTGTCCGGACGGCGTCGAGGGCATTGTGCAGATGCTTCGGGGCGAGAATCCGTCGCGCGTGCTCGGGGAGATACACCGGGCTGTCGACGAGCTAAACGGCGGCATACTGCCCGAGGGCGTGCGCATCTATCCCTTCATGGACCGGACGGAGCTGGTAGGCACGACGCTGCATACCGTTTCGCATACGCTCATCGAGGGCATGGTGCTCGTCATCCTCGTGCTCATTCTCTTCCTCCGGAGCTGGCGCGGCGCGATGCTGGTGGCCGCCACCATTCCCTGCGCCCTGCTGATCGCCTTCGTCCTCATGTGGCTGACGGACATTCCCGCCAATCTGCTTTCGCTGGGCGCCATCGACTTCGGCATTATCGTCGACGGCGCCATTGTGATGATGGAGACCGTCCTGAAGAAGCGCGAACGGAACCGCGACGAGACGTTCGCCGAGAATACCATCGTCGCCCGCGCCGCCGAGGTGGCCAGTCCGATATTCTTCTCGACGCTGATTATCATCACGGCCTACATGCCGCTGTTTGCCTTCGAGCATATCGAGAAGAAGCTGTTCACGCCGATGGCCTACACCGTGGGCTACGCCCTGCTGGGCGCGCTGGCCGTCGCGCTGCTGCTGGTTCCGGGGATGGCGTTTCAGGCATACAGGAAGCCGGGCAAGGTGTATCGCAACCGCTGGCTCGAGAAGATGACGGCGGCCTATCACCGGCAGACGGGTCGCATCCTGCGGCGGCCGAAGCGCGTGCTCGTACCGCTGGCGTTCTTCCTGCTGGCGGGAGGCGTGCTGAGCTATACCGTAGGGAAGGATTTCCTGCCTCCGCTCGATGAAGGCTCCGTGTGGGTACAGGTGCAGTTGCCGCCGGGCATTTCGCTCGAGAAGTCGAAGGAGATGGGCGCGGAACTGCGCGACGCCATATCGGAGTTCGACGAGGTGTCGTATGTGATGACCCAGGTGGGGCGCGACGACGAGGGGGCCGAGGCCTTTTCGCTCTCGCACGTAGAGTGCGGCGTCGGGCTTAAGCCCTACGGCTCGTGGAAGAGCGGACGGTCGAAGGCTGCACTCGTCGAGGCCATGGCAGAGAGGCTGTCGGCCATACCGGGCTGCACGGTCGCGTTTTCGCAGCCCATCATCGACATGGTGATGGACATGGTCGCAGGGGCGCACAGCGACCTCGCGCTGAAGATATACGGCGACGATCTGGCAGAATCGCGCCGCGTGGCAGAAGGGATTGCCACCGTGCTGGCAGCGATCCCGGGCGCGGCCGACGTTGCCGTCGAGCAGGAGCCACCCTTCCCGCAGTTGCAGATCGTAGCCGACCGCGAACGCATTGCGCGCTACGGCCTGAACGTGTCCGACGTGACCGAGCTGATCGAGCTGGCCGTCGGCGGGGCTGCCATCTCGCAGATATACGTCGGCAGCAGGAGCTACGACGTGACGTGCCGCTTCGGCGACGACAGCCGCGACTCGCCCGAGAAGATCGGCGCGCTGCTGCTCTCCGCCCCGTCGGGGGCAAAGATACCGCTCTCGCAGGTATGCGACATGCGGATGACTACGGGCGCCAGCCTGATCACGCGCGAGATGAACCGGCGGCACCTGACGGTACGCATCAACCTGCGCGGCACGGACCTGGCAGGCTTCCTCGATCATGCCAGCCGCGCAATCGGGCGCGACGTCCGCTTCGACCGCGAGAAGATCAGCCTCGCCTGGGCGGGACAGTTCGAGAACCAGCGCCGTGCGTATGCACGTCTGGGCGTCGTCATTCCGCTGGCGCTGGGCGTCATGCTGCTGCTGCTGTTCGGCGCCACGGGACGCTTCCGCCAGGCCGTGCTGATGATGATGGTCGTGCCCCTTGCGCTGTTCGGAGGAATGCTGGCGCTCAACGTGCGCGGGATGACGCTCAACGTGTCGTCCGCCGTAGGTTTCATTGCGCTCATCGGCGTGGCGATACAGAACGGCGTCATTATGGTTTCGCATATCAACCTGCTGAGGCGCGGGGGCACGGCGCTGCGGGAGGCCGTGATCGACGGTTCGCGCCATCGCTTTCGGCCGGTGCTGATGACGGCCTCGGTCGCCATCCTCGGACTGCTGCCGGCGTCTGTCAGCACGGGCATCGGCTCCGACGTGCAGCGGCCGCTGGCGACCGTCATCGTCTACGGGCTGCTGTTCGCCACTGTCGTGACGCTCTACATTCTGCCCGCACTCTATTATATGGTCGAAAATTATTATCGGAAAAGGTCATGAGAAAGATTCAAAGATTCCGGAGTTCAAAGATTCAAGCGGGACGGCTGCCCGTCTCCGAATCCATCCTCTTTCGTGCAGTGAGAGGGTGGGGGAGAGGCGCCGTGTGCCGGGTGATATGCCTCATGTGGCTGTGCTGTGCATGCGTTGCGGCGCAGGAAGGCGACATCCGCCGGCCGCTCGCCTACCGCGCCTACATGGAGCGGGTGCAGCGGCAGAATCCGGGCTATGCGGCGGAGCAGCTCGGCGTGAGCGTGGCCGAGGCCGAGCTGAAGGCGGCGCATGTGTTCAACGACTTCACGTTCGGCGTGGAATATGCCGACAACGACGAGCGCCACAAGCAGATGGGGCGCTCGGTATCGGCAGAGCTGAGCCGGACGTTCTCGCCCGGCAAGCGCAGCGCCCGCATCGACCTTGCGCGAAGCGAAAAGGAACTGAACGGGGCGCTGCTGGAGGATTATTTCCACACGCTGCGTGCGGAGGCCACGCTGGCATACCTGCACGCCCTGGCACGGCAGGAACTGTGTCGCATCAGGCAGCGCGCCTTCGACCACATGCATCAACTGGCCGGGGCGGACAGCATCCGCTTCCACCTGGGCGAGATTGCGCAGATCGACGCGACGCGGAGCAGCCTCGAGGCCGGCATTATGTACAATGAACTGATACGTGCGCAGTCGGAACTTCACGACGCCTGCCTTGCGCTCGCGCTGTGGACGGGCGACGGGGACAGCCGCGCCGTGCACGTCCCGCAGGGGCAACTGCGCGTCGACGGGCGCGCGTTCGACCTCGACGAACTGCTGGAAACGGCCGTCGCCAACCGCGCCGACCTTGCGGCAGCGATGCGGAGCGTCGACGTGGCCGCGAAAGCCCTGACAGTCGCGCGGCGCGAGCGTAACGTGGACTTCGACGTAGCGCTGGGCTACAGCCATAACACCCGCGTGCGCAACGAAATCGCACCCGCTCCGCAGTTTAACGGCGTCACGCTCGGCGTCGCCATCCCGCTAAAGCTTTCGAACCTGAACCGGGGCGCCGTCAGCGCGGCCGGATACCGCCTCCGCCAGGCGGAAATCAACCGTCGCCGGGCGGAGCAGGAAGTCAGGAACGGCGTCATGCAGCGCTACGCACGCTATGGCGCCGCGCTCGCGCAGGTGCGAAACTACGACCGCGGACTGCTGCAGCAGGCCGAAGCCGTCATCGAAGGGAAGCGATACAGCTACCGGCGCGGCGAGACGTCGCTGCTCGAGGTGCTGGACGCACAGCGCACGTACGACGACCTGCAGGCCGGATACGTCGAGACGGTATACGACTGCATCGTTTCGCTCGTCGAGCTTGAGCGGAGTGCGGCGATCTGGGACTTGCGGATCGGCGAATAGCCGCGGGCGGCGACGGAATTATGAATTATGGATCATGAATTATCTGGAAGCGGTATTTCATTCATGATTCATGATTTATAACTCATAACCCCGGCGCTGTTCGACCGCCGAATTTAATCCGGGTTATGAAAAAATATGTCTCATTTATGAAAACGCTTTAACGGGAAGCTGTTATCTTTGCAGCACTAATTTTTATATGAAACAGTATGGACAATATCTTAAGATTTCTTGACGCCTGCGGGGTGTTTTACCTCGCGACGTGCGAGGGCGGACAGGCAAAGGTGCGCCCGATGAATTTTGCAAGGAACGTGAACGGCAAGCTGGGCTTTTATACCAGTAAACAGAAAGACCTCTACCGTCAGCTCGCGAGGAACCCGCTGGCCGAAATCGCCGCGGCAGGCCCTGGGGGATGGATCCGGATACGCGGCAGGATGAGCTTCTGCGACGCGCCGGAGGTCTTCGCGCTGTGGGCAGCCGAGGCCGAGTTTTTCAGATTTGCCGATGCGGACAGGGTGGCGTGCTGCTTCGACGGCGCTGTGGCAGAGTTTATGCCGGGCTATCAGGTGCCGCTGCCGGACTTCGTCGCCACGTGGGAGAGGGCGGTTATGCCGGAGGGAGAGGTGCGGTATACCGGCGCGCTGTGACGGCCCGGT
>JAIRZY010000145.1 GCA_031266995.1 Tannerella sp. | reverse complement strand
TAATACAGAAAATTTCGGTAATTTTGTCTGGGGTAAGCATGCTCATATTATTTTGTTATCTAGTTGATATTCACCTTCAAAAATAACAAAAATATTTGATACTTACCCTTCTTTTTGGCTTTTCTTATCCCGAACTCAGGTGTTTAGGGTCGACTCTGATTCGTTCAGCGACGCCCGTAATTCATTTATTATATTAACATTGATATCAGCAGCAGCGCATAAAGCAGCACGTTGCGCGCCGTCTGTTCGAGCGTCCTGTTCAGTTCGCGACCCTGCAGGCGCAGGAGGTCCTGCCACGTAAACAGTTGAAGTATGAGGAAAAACAGGAACAGGAGGCGGCAGTTCCAGCCCCGAAACAGGTAGACCGGCCACGAGAAGGCGACGGCCAGCAGGATATTCGTCAGGTATAACACGTGTCCGAAGCGGCGGCCAAACAGCACGACCGTCGTCCGCTTCCCCGCCGCCCGGTCCTGCGCGCAGTCGCGGCAGTTATTGACAAGCAGGATATTGACCGAAAGCAGCCCCATCGACATCGACAGCCAGAAGGCCGTCGGCGAAAAGGCGTTCGTCTGCGTATAGTAAGTGAAACAGACAGGCACGATGCCATAGAACAGCAACACGCAAACGTCGCCCCAGCCATTGTATGCCAGCGGATAAGGCCCAGCGGAATAAGCAATCGCGCAGACGGCGACGGCCAGGCCGACCCATATCAACTGCCACCCGCCGTAGAACAGCAGCCCGCAGCCGCACAGGCAGGCCAGCGCCAGCACGCCCAGCGCGGCACGCCACATCGCGCCCGGCGCAATCCATCCCGACGCCACGGCGCGCGACGGGCCGAGCCGTTCGCCCGTGTCGGCGCCCTTCCTGAAATCAAAGTAGTCGTTCGCCAGATTCGCCGCGACCTGCGCCCACAGCGCCACGAAAAAACACAGCACCGCCGGAACCCACCGGAACGAGCCGTCGTGATACGCCAGCGCACTGCCGACCAGAACCGGACTGACCGACGCCGTCAGCGTCTTCGGGCGTGCCGCCAGCAACCATGCTTTCCAGTTTCCTTTTTCCATCTTGCCTTAAACAGTCGACAAAAATAACGGATTTTCCGAAAAGACGGCGCATCCCGAATCTCCGAATTTTCGAAACGCCGCAAAAAAAAGCCACCCGGAAAACCGGGCAGCTCCTTTCATGCATAACTGTTCTGTCAGACCTGTTATCCGAAATACCGGTTGTACAATCCTTCGAAACCTTTGCCGTGACGAGCTTCGTCTTTGCACATTTCGTGCACGGTGTCGTGGATTGCATCCAGATCCTGCTGTTTGGCCAGCGTCGCGATGCGTTTCTTGTCTTCGCAGGCGCTCTGTTCGGCCATCATGCGTTTCTGGAGATTGGTTTTCGTGTCCCATACCACCTCGCCGAGCAGTTCGGCAAACCGTGCGGCATGGTCGGCTTCTTCCAGCGCGTAGCGCCTGAACGCTTCCGCAATCTCGGGATATCCCTCGCGGTCGGCCTGACGGCTCATCGCGATATACATGCCCACCTCGGTACACTCGCCCATAAAATGAGCCTGCAACCCTTCGAGGATGACCGGGTCGACACCCCTGGCCACGCCAATCACATGCCCGTCGGCAAACTGCAGCTTGCCGCCGCCTTCAGTGATTTCCTTAAACTTGCTTTTCGGCTGTTTACACATCGGACAAATCTCGGGCGCTTCGTCGCCCTCATGAACGTAACCACATACTGTACAAATAAATTTCTTTTTCATAATCTTTTTATTAAAATAAATATTGAGCTTATTCTCAGCCTCTGCTTTTACAGTCAGCGCAGGTGCCTTTGAAATTGACATGCGTTTCATCGACGGTGAGGCCGGACATTTCCGGCTCCTGTATCTGCGGGAGCGGCAGGTCTTTGACACAGCCGCACACCCTGCAGTAGAAATGCGCATGTGCCTCCACGACGCCGTCGAAGCGGGCATTCCGGTCGTCGATATCAATCTGCAAAGCCACCCTCTGTTCGATGAACAGCTTCATCGTGTTATATACCGTTGTCTTTGAAAGTGTCGGAATGTCCGGCAACAGATTCAGATACACCTCGTCGGCCGTCGGATGCGTCCGGTTGTTCAATAGATACTGCATGATCGCCAGTCGATGTACGGACGGTTTAATGCCGTGTTCAATCAAATATTGCTGCGCTGATACCATTTTTTGCTTATAACGATAATAATTTTGTAACCGGTACAAAGGTGAAACAAAAATTAGAATCGACCAAAAAAGAACTGTTATTTTTTCAAAAAGGTACGCTAACAGGCTTTGAATAAGAGGCTGTTTTGAATTTCGAATTTTGAATTCTGAATCTCTGCCCGGTGCAATTTCCGGGCTGTGTCCCGGCCATGGCCAAAGTTTTTCCGGCCACGGCTAAAAGTTTTTCGGCCACGGCCAAAAGTTTTTTGGCCATGGCTAAAAGTTTTCCGGCCATGGCCAAAAAGTTTTCGGGAGCGGCCGGAAAGTATAGTGAACCGGGAAAAGGAACGCGAATCTTGAATTTAAATTCTGAATTTACTACCTTTGCCCGATAAATGAAGAGATACTATGACGAACAAAATCAAGAGTGTAATGCTTTCGGCCGTATTGATGCTGTCGGGATGCAACTATCTGTATGTGCGCGAAGATGCGTTGCAGAGTAGAATGTCGTACCATTTCGACGCGCCGGCGAAGATATGGGAAGAGACGTTGCCGCTGGGAAACGGGCGTATCGGGCTGATGCCCGACGGCGGAGTGAACAGCGAGAATTACGTGCTGAACGAAATAACAATGTGGTCGGGCAGCAGGCAGAATACCGATAACCCGGACGCGCTCAAGTCGTTGCCCAGGATTCGCGAATTGCTGTTTGAAGGCCGCAACGACGAAGCGCAGCAGCTCATGTACGAATCCTTCGTCTGCGGCGGCGAGGGTAGCCGGCAGGGATACCGGAAACCGTACGGCAGTTACCAGATACTGGGGAACCTGCGATTCAATTATCTGTACGAAAACGGCGGCGATACTGCAATCCGGAATTACAGGCGCGAACTGAGCCTCGAAGAGGCCATCGCCACCGTCTCGTTCCGGCGGGGAAAGACGACTTACAGGCGCGAAGCCTTCACCTCCTTTTCTTCGGACGTGGCCGTCATCCGCCTGACGGCGAACGCAGGGAGCACGCTCAGTTTCTACGTCGGGATGGACCGCCCCGAACGGTATGCCATCGCGGCTGACCGTGGCGACCTGCGGATGTATGGCCGCATGTATGAAGGCGATGCCTGGGATTCGAGGAGGCGCGAGGTTGTCGACGAGACTGCATACCTCGTGGACGAAGGAAAAGGCGTCCGCTACGGCGCGCGCGTGCGTATCCTGCTGCCCGACGGCGGACAGTTTGGCGTCGCGGGCGACACGACGCTTATGGTCGAAGACGCGTCGGAAGCCATCCTGCTGGTCGGCATGGCGACCGATTACTTTGGACAGGACGTCGACCGCCGGCTGGATTCGCTTCTCGCCGCTGCCGAGAGGAAGGGCTATGAAACGCTCCGGCAGGAACATATTGATGCCTATCGCAGCCTGTACAACCGTGTGCACATCGACCTGGGACATGCCTACGAAAAGGAATCGCTGCCCATAAACAGGCGCCTCGAACTCTTCAATCGCGACAGGAACGATCCGTCGCTGCTCGCGCTTTACTTCCAGTTCGGGCGCTACCTGCTGATTTCCTCCACGCGTCCCGGCCTGCTCCCGCCCAACCTGCAGGGGCTTTGGTGCAACACCGTCCGCACCCCCTGGAACGGCGATTATCACATGAATATCAATGTTCAGATGAACCTCTGGCCTGCAGAAGTCTGCAACCTCACGGAACTGCATCTGCCGCTGATCGAATGGACCCGGCAGCAGGTGCCGAGCGGACGGCGAACGGCCAGGGTCTTCTACAACGCGCGCGGATGGGTGACGCACATCCTCGGCAACGTATGGGAGTTTACCGCGCCGGGCGAGCATCCCTCGTGGGGCGCTACAAACACGTCGGCGGCATGGATGTGCGCGCATCTCTACAATCATTATCTGTATACGCAGGATGAGGCTTATCTTGCCGGCGTATATCCCGTCATGAGGGACGCCGCACTGTTTTTCGTCGACATGCTCGTCGAAGACCCGCGCAGCCGCTACCTTGTGACGGCGCCTGCATCTTCGCCCGAAAATGCCTACATCATGTCCGGCGGACAGAAGGTCAGCGTTTCCGCCGGCTCGACAATGGACAACCAGATACTGCGCGAACTCTTCGGCAACGTCATCGAGGCGGCGGGGATTCTTGGCATCGACGAGGACTTTGCCGTCTTGCTGGCCGGAAAGCGCAGCCGTCTCATGCCGACAACCATCGGTGCGGACGGGCGCATCATGGAATGGCTGGAGCCTTTTCGCGAGGCGGAGCCGCACCACCGCCACGTCTCGCACCTCTACGGCCTGCATCCTGCAAACGAAATATCGGTAGAACGGACGCCCAAACTCGCCGAGGCGGCCCGCAGGACGCTCGAAGCACGTGGCGACGAGAGTACGGGCTGGTCGATGGCGTGGAAGGTGAACTTCCAGGCGCGCCTGCACGACGGCGAACATGCGTGGAAGCTGCTTGGCGACCTGCTGACGCCCTGCGTGCAGAACGGCGTCGAATATTCGAAGGGCGGGGGAACGTATCCAAACCTCTTCTGCGCTCATCCGCCGTTTCAGATAGATGGCAATTTCGGCAGTTGTGCCGGTATTGCCGAGATGCTGATACAGAGCCAGAACGGTTACATCGAATTTTTGCCTGCGCTGCCCGCCGCGTGGCGAACGGGACGCTTCGACGGCATGCGCGTGCAGGGTGGGGGAGAGGTCGCTGCCCAATGGTCGGGCGGCAGGCTTCAGCGTGTGGCGCTGAAAGCCTTGAGTGGTGGTCTCTTTCGCATCAGGGTGCCGTCGGATTCGGAAAATCTCAGCGTAAAGATAAACGGCAGGCCTGCTTCGTGTTCCGTAAAATCGGGTATACTCGAAGCGACTCTGGCGGCAGGGGATGAGATGATTTTGGATATATGAAAGAATGAAATCCCGTCTGTATATTTTTGTCAGTCTGTTTATGTTATAACTCGCAATAATTATGTACCTTTGCGGCCTCTTATCTTATTTATAGAAGTAAACAGTTGAAAACATTTGAAGAATTAGGGGTTGCTGCGCCGTTGCTGCGTGCAATCCGCGAAATGGGTTACGAAGTCCCCATGCCGGTACAGGAGGAAGTGATTCCTCTGCTACTCGGAAATGACAACGATGTCATCGCTCTCGCACAGACCGGTACAGGTAAGACGGCCGCATACGGTCTGCCCGTCCTGCAAAAAATCGACGCGGCGCAGCGTCATCCCCAGGCACTGGTTCTCTGTCCTACGCGCGAACTTTGCCTGCAAATCGCCGGCGACCTGAACGAGTATTCCGCATATATGGAAGACCTGAAAATCCTGCCCGTCTACGGCGGCTCGAGCATCGAGAGCCAGATTAAGACCCTTCGCAAGGGCGTACATGTCGTTGTCGCCACACCCGGACGGCTGCTTGACCTGATGGGACGCAAGACGGTCGACCTGAGCGAAATCAAAAACGTGATCCTCGACGAGGCCGACGAGATGCTGAACATGGGCTTCTCCGACAGCATTAACGCGATACTGGCCGAAGTGCCGCCCTCGCGTAACATGCTGCTCTTCTCGGCCACCATGCCGCAGGAAATTGCCCGTATCACGAAGCAGTACATGCGCAATCCGCAGGAAATCGTCATCGGGAGGAAAAACGAGGGTAATGAAAACATCCGCCACATTTATTTTATGGTACACGCGCGCGATAAGTACCTTGCCCTGAAGCGGCTTGTAGACTACTACCCGAACGTCTACGGCATCATTTTCTGCCGCACCCGCAAGGAGACGCAGGAAATTGCCGATAAACTGATACAGGACGGCTACAATGCCGATTCGCTGCACGGCGAACTCAGTCAGGCGCAGCGCGACTATGTGATGCAAAAATTCCGTATCCGCAACCTGCAACTGCTGGTGGCCACCGACGTAGCGGCGCGCGGACTGGACGTCGACGACCTGACGCACATCTTCCATTACGGCCTGGGCGACGAAATAGAATCCTACACTCACCGTAGCGGCCGTACCGGACGGGCGGGCAAAACGGGCGTCTCCATCGCCATCTGCCACATCAGGGAAAAGAAGAAACTCCGCGAAATAGGGAAAATCATCGGCAAGCCGTTCGAGAAAGGCACACTCCCGACCGGGAAAGCCATCTGCGAGAAGCAACTGTTCAACCTTGTAGACCAGATTGAAAAGGTCAAAGTCAACGAGGAGGAAATCGCGTCGCTGATGCCCTCCGTTTTCCGCAAGCTGGAATGGCTCGAGAAGGAAGACATCATCAAGCGGCTGATTTCGCTGGAGTTTAACCGGATGCTTGACTACTACCGAGATGCGGACGAAATCGAAATCGTAGACGATACCGACCACCGGAAGGAAAACCGCAAGGAGGACCGGAAGGAACGCGGTAGCCGTCATGCGCTCAAGGCGGAAAGCGGTTACACGCGCTTTTCTCTGAACTTTGGAAAGGCGGACGGGTTATATCCCAACCAGTTGATTGAATTGATCAATCGTTGCGTTCCGGGCAAGGTGCCTATCGGGCGTATTGATTTGCGGGAAAACTCATCCTTCTTCGAGGTGGAGAAGGGTGACGCGCAGCGCGTGATGGACAGGATGAACAGCTACGAAGTCGACGGGCGCGCCATCACCGTCGAGCCGGTACAGGACAAAAACGGAGAGAAAGGTGCCTGGAACACCGGCGGCGGCGTATCCCGGAAATGGACGGCAGAGCGCTCCGGCAAGCGCGGCGGTCATAGCGACAAGCCCTGGCGACAGGCTGCGGCCGGACGTAAAAAGAGAAGGAACGAGTGAATAAAATTCAGTTACTCCGTCGTCAGTCCTCCATTGTTTTAGAATATCCGCAGTATCAGCGTCACATGCCGTACGCAGTGTAATCTCTTATTTTGCAGTCATGCTTGTTGCCCGCCCCATTGAGTTGCTCTCTCCCGCCAGGGACCTGACGTGTGGCATGGAAGCCGTGCGTCACGGGGCGGATGCCGTGTATATCGGCGCACCCGCATTCGGCGCGCGTGCGGCAGCATGTAATTCGATTGACGATATACGCCACCTGTGCGATTTCGCGCATCCGTTTAATGTCCGTATTTATGTAGCGATGAATACGATACTGAAAGATGATGAACTCGCGGAGGCGGAGCGGATGATATGCCGGCTTTATGACGCGGGCGTGGACGCGCTGATCGTGCAGGACATGGGTATTACGCGGCTCGACCTTCCGCCCGTACCGCTGCATGCCAGCACGCAGGCTGACAACGTGACGCCCGAAAAAGTACGTTTTCTGCATGAAGCCGGTTTCACGCGAGTCATACTGGCGCGTGAACTGACGCTCGACGAGATGGCTGCGATTCGCCGGCAGACGTCCGTCGAACTGGAAGCGTTTGTGCACGGCGCGCTGTGCGTTAGCTACAGCGGGCGCTGCTACCTGAGCGCGGCGCTGAGCGGACGGAGCGCCAACCGTGGTGAATGTGCACAGCTCTGCCGTCTGCCATACACGCTTGAAGATGCTGACGGACGGACCATTGTCGCCGGCAAACACCTGCTTTCGCTTAAAGACCTGAACCGTGCGGACGAACTGGAGGCCATGATGCAGGCCGGTATTTCTTCGTTCAAAATAGAAGGGCGGCTGAAGGAAGTATCTTACGTAAAGAATCTTACTGCATATTACCGGAAAAGGCTGGACGCCCTGTTCGCGCGCAGCGGGGCATTTTACCGCCTGTCGGCAGGCGCGTCGTCGTATACTTTCGAACCGCAGCCCGACAAAAGCTTTAACCGCGGATTTACGCCTTATTACCTGCACGGCAGGACGCCGGACATCACTTCGTTCGAGACTCCCAAATCGACCGGCGAATTTCTCGGCAAGGTGAGAGACGTAAGCGGCAACTCGTTCACACTGACAACGAAAAAGGCCGTGCATAACGGCGACGGCTTTATCTTCAGAAGCAGCCGCGGCGCGTGGGAAGGCGTGCGTGCCAACCGCGTGGAAGGCAACCGCGTCTACCTGCTGAAGAAGTCGGCGCTCCGTCTGCAGACGGAGGTCTACCGCAACTTCGACAAGGCGTTTGAAGACCTTTTGGCAAAGCCTTCTGCAGAGCGGAAGCTCGCCGTGAAGTTTGAGTTGCGCGATACCTGTTTCGGCCTGACGCTCTCGGCGACGGACGAAACGGGTGCAAGGGCAATCGTTGTCAGATCTCTCGAAAAGGTGTCGGCGCGCGCAAATCCGCTCGAAAACATACGCGTGCAGTTATCGAAACTGGGAAATACGCCGTTTCGGGCGGACGAAACCGTTGTCAACATGAGCGGGCTGTGGTTCATCCCTTCCTCCCTTCTCGCGGAAATGCGCCGTGACGTGACGGACAGGCTGCTGCTGGTCAAGCGTATTCAGTATCGCCGGGTGCAGGTGAAGGCCGGCAATCCGGCGGCTATCTATCCCGAATGCCGGACGGATTATACGGCAAACGTGGCGAACGCCGAAGCGGCCGCGTTCTACTGTGCGCACGGCGTGGAGACTGTTGTCCCCGCATACGAACTGTCGCCGCCGCACGGCATTCCCCTGATGCTCACTGTGCATTGCCTGCGTTACAGCATGGGCTGGTGTCCGTTGCATCACAACTGCCGGTCGCCTTATAAAGAGCCGTTTTACCTCGTCCATGACCGTACGCGGCTGCGCCTTCAGTTCGACTGTCGGGCTTGCAGGATGGAGGTATATGCCGGATGATATTCATGTGGCTTTGAAGAATACAAGATTTCAAAAAAGGTGTATCTTTCCCGCCGAGCCTCTTCACAATGCTTAAATAGGTGGGTCGTTTTATTTTATATTGTTATGAAAGTTAATTAAACTAAAACCTGTACACTGCCACAGGATTTGATTCCGCTGTTAAAGCAGCGAGGTCTGATTATTCCTGATGAATAGAAGCCTATTGGCTACCTTACAAATATCGGTTATTTCAGGTTAAGCGCTTATTTTATCCTTTTTTCCGCATCTGCATCATCAAATACCTGCTTTATACGGTTTCACCGAACAATACGCTTACGCAAAAACTTGATTCGCTGCTGGCAGAATATCCGACGGTCGATATTCGGGCTATGGGTTTTCCCGCCATGTGGCGCACCGAACCCCTCTGGAAATAGCATATAAGTAGCGGCCTGCGCATGTGTGCTAATTGATAGGCAGCGCCCCAAACTATGGTATTCATGACAAAATACGATTGTTTAGCAAGTTTGGACAATTCACCGGTTGGCAAAGCATCCATTGGAATGCAGATAATCTGGGCTTATCTTTGAAATCTGTTTTACTGCTTATTGATTCCATCAACGATAATTGCCCGGTACACGCCACCTTTGAGACGATGTTCTTTTGCTTTTTGGTATATGGGATTTTCATACCACGTTTTAGCTTCCTCAAAAGAAGGAAATTCTAAAATGGCTACGCCTTCGACGTCCGCACCTTCTACAACCTGGTTCTTTCCGTAAGCGGCACGGGTAATAATATTGTGCCCCACCAATCCTGCCGGAGCTTCTTTTGCGTAAATTTTCAATTCTTCCTGATTGACTGTTTTTTCTTTGATGAAAATTACATACGCCGTCGTATTCTTTGTTTTTAAATTTACCTGTAAGCTGTCTAACTTTTT
>JAIRZY010000134.1 GCA_031266995.1 Tannerella sp. | reverse complement strand
ATCAGGATCGGCGCGTCCCAGCGGTTCACGAACCGGTGCGGCGAATTGGCATACGAGCGACGGGCGA
This sequence comes from Tannerella sp., assembly GCA_031266995.1. Lineage (GTDB taxonomy): Bacteria > Bacteroidota > Bacteroidia > Bacteroidales > Tannerellaceae > Tannerella. The sequence continues at coordinate 3,204 of JAIRZY010000134.1, read as the reverse complement.
CGGGATTTTCGTCCCAGTAGGCGCCGCGGTAGTCGTTGTTGACGAACCACAGCTCTTCCGTGCTGCCATACATGCTTTCGAAGTTGAATATGCCGCAGTGTGCGATGAAGGCCTTGAAGCGCCCGCCGTGGTTTCCGGCGAGGAAGAAGGCGGAATAGCCGCCGTAGCTTGCGCCGACGCATCCGAGGCGCGTCTCGTCGCTCCACGGCTCGGCGGCGACGGCGTCGATGGCGCTCAGGTAGTCGCGGATGTTCTGTCCGCTGTAGTCGCCCGAAATCTGGTCGAGCCATTCCTGTCCGAACGAGGGCACGCCCCGCCTGTTCGGTGCGACTACGACGTATCCCTGCGCCGCGATCAGTTGCAGGTTCCAGCGGTAGCTCCACGACTGGCTGACGACGCTTTGCGGGCCGCCCTGACAGTAGAGCAGGGTCGGATAGCTGCGTGCGGGGTCGAAGCCGGGTGGCAGGACGACCCAGGTGAGCATCTGCCGGCCGTCGGTCGTCGTCACCATGCGTTTCTGCACTTCGCCCATCGGGATATGGTCGTAGATGGCCTGATTGACGCCGGTGAGGGGCGCGAGGCTTCCGTCGCCGGCGACGTCGACGTCGAACAGCTCGGCGGCGCGGCTGATCTTCGTCACCCGTGCCACCATCCTGTGGCCTGCGAACGAGAAGGCGTTGACGTCGTGATCGCCGCGGGTGACGGTCGCGACCTCGCCCGCCATGTTCACCCTGCATATCTGGTGCGTCGCCTGCATGGGAGCGATGAAGTACAGCCCGTCGAGGCCGTCCCACGCGACGTTGGAGGCGTTGCAGTCGAACGTCGCCGTCAGGTCTTTCATGCTGCCGTCCGTGCTGTCCCACACGAAGAGGCGCTCCTTGTCCGCCTCGTTGCCCGGGCGGCGCATCGAGATGAAGGCGACGTGCCGGTCGTCCGGACTCCAGACGGGATGGCGGTCATACCCGCCCATCGCTGCCGGGCGGTCGCGTCGCGGGTCTACCGGCTCGCCGTCCTTGCAGATGTTGCGCGTCTGCCCGCTTGCCGTGTCGTAGATGAAGATGTCCGAATCCGTCGAGACGGCATAGGCCGTGCCCGTCTGCTTCTTGCACGTATACGCCAGTTGCGTCCCCGCGTGGTTCCAGGCGATTTCGGCGAGGTCGAAGTAGGGCGCCAGCGGCGCGTCCCACGGCTCGCCGGGCATGATGTCGCGGCCTTCGCCCACCGTGCGGTCGGCAAAGGAGGCTACGAAGATGTGCGAATATTTCCCCTCGTCCCAGTAGTTCCAGTGGCGTGCCATCAGGTCGTCGTATATCTTTGCCTTCGACCGTTCCATATCGGGATATACATCCCGCGAGAGGCGTTTTTCGACGGCGACGCGCTTCGTGTAGAACAGCGCGCTTTCGTTCGCCGCGAGGCCGAAGCCGTCGATGCCTCCGTCGATGGCGGAGTGCTGCGTCAGGTCCGATCCGTCCGCCCGTATGCTCCACAACTGGCTGTCGCCGCTGCGGTTGCTCAGGAAGTAGAGCCGGCTGTCGACGCAGCTCCACTGCAGGTTGCTTTCGCTTCCCGCGTTGTCGGTCAGTTGCACGGCTTCGAAGCTGCCCTCCGTCAGGAGGTAGATGCTCGTCGCGCCGCGGTTCTCGCTCACGCTGTAGTACGTGACGGTGAAGGCTACCTGATCGCCCGAGGGCGAGACGCAGCCGTTGTCTACCCGTCCCATTTTCCACATGATTTCGGGTGTGAAAACGCCGGCCGAGATTTCGGCGCCGGTCAGAGCGCTGTCTATTTCGAGCGCTTTTTCTCCTGCCGGAGAGGGGCGGTTGTCCTGCGTGCAGCAGCCGCTCATGAGTAATGCCATTGACATAAGCCAGGATAATTTGATTTTCATAAGATAGAAATATTAAGTTGTACAAAGTCTCACAGTCATACGGTATGAAAAATAAAATTCGACACTGCAATATTACGGAATTTAGCGGACGCGGAGGCCGTCTGCGAGGAATAAATTTTCGATGCGGTCGAAAACGGCGAACAGTTGCCCGAGCGTTTCGGCGCGGAGCATCTCGACGCGCGTCGGCCTGAAGTCGGCGATGCCCTTGAAGAGTGGCGTGGCGGCCAGGTGGCGGCGGATGTGCAGGATGCCGCGGCGCTCGTCGAGCCGCTCGACGCTCTGCCGCGTCTGCTGCCGCAGCACGTCCAGATAGAAGGCGAAGGGCTGCGGCGGACACGGACTGCCGCAGCGCAGCAAATGCCTGATTTCGCTGAAGAGCCACGGCCGCCCGATGCTCCCGCGGCCGATCATCACGCCGTCGACGCCGTAGCGCTCGAACCGCTCGAGGCACGCTTCGGCCGAGGCGACGTCGCCGTTGCCGATGACGGGGATGCGCATGCGCGGATTGTTTTTCACCTCTCCGATCAGCGTCCAGTCCGCCTCGCCGGCGTACATCTGCGCCCTCGTGCGGCCGTGTATCGACAGCGCGGCGATGCCGCAGTCCTGCAACTGCTCGGCCAGGCTGACGATGATGCGGCTGCCGGCGTCCCATCCGAGGCGCGTCTTGACGGTGACGGGGAGGCGGACGGCCCGCGCCACCTCGCGGGTGATGCGCAGCATCTGCGGGATGTCGCGCAGCATCCCGGCGCCGGCGCCGCGGCCGGCGATCTTCTTCACCGGGCAGCCGAAGTTGAGGTCTATCAGGTCGGGCTTCGCTTCCTCGCAGAGGCGGGCGGCTTCGACCATCGCGTCGACGTCGCGTCCGTATATCTGTATGGCCACGGGGCGCTCGCCGTCCGAGACCGACAGTTTCTCTTTCGTCTTCTGCACGTGGCGCACGAGCGCGTCGCTCGACACAAACTCGGTGTACGTCAGATCCGCGCCGAAGCGTTTGCACATCAGTCGGAACGGGGCGTCCGTCACGTCTTCCATCGGCGCCAGCACGACCGGGCGCTCGCCAAGATCAATATCTCCGATCTTCATCTTCGTCTTTTTCTGTTGCGGTGCAAAGGTAGTCATTTATGAGAGCGCTGTGACGGATCGCGCGGGGAAAGAGGGGTTATATGAATTATGAATTATTTCGGGGCGGTTGTCAGTTCTGTCTTTCGCTAAAAAAAGTTGACTCACAAAAGAGTTAAAGATGCATTTACACACAAAGAAACAACAAGCGTATTTTGAAGAAGTAATCAGATTACATTATGAGAATGGATATGGAG
>JAIRZY010000244.1 GCA_031266995.1 Tannerella sp. | reverse complement strand
GACACGTTCAAGATCCGCAACCACGTGGAACTGCTCGAGACGGACAATCACACGCGCTCCGGACACTTCGAACTGGTGTCGGAACCTCAGATGACGTCCAAGAGCTATGCCGGCGTCTTCGCGCGCCATCTGCACCTCGAGCCGGTCGGCCCCGACTGCTCCGGCTTCGGATACAGCCAGTTCTGGCCCTACTTCGCCACGCTGGACATCATCCCGACCTCCACGTTCGGCGGCTACGGATGGATTCACTCTGACGTGCACGTGGCCATCGGCGGCAACCTGTTCCCGGGCTACGCTTCGCTGGGCCGTGACGGTAACTGCTACGAGCAGAAGGCCGGCTTCCTGCGGACGAACGACATGCGCATCGACAAGGGTGCCAACCTGAAATTCTCGCTCGGAGAGAATCCCGGCTTCTATACGGAAGACTATTCCTGCTACGAAGACGGAGAGGAAAAGGTCTACGGGCTGGGCTATAATGCGGACTTCCTTGATGTGGATTCGCTGACGGTATACGGCGAAATAGAGCTGGACGTGACGGTCCGCTCCGAAGGCCTGAATCTTGAACCGGGCGAATCGCGCTGCTTCCCCATCATTCGCTATCAGAAGGTGCAGGAAGGTGTGCTGAACCACATGGTACTGAAAAAGGACCGCCTGACGCCTGCCGATCATCCGCGGATCGAAGGCACGTATTTCATGCATCTCGAATTTGACACGGCATGCCACGTTGTCAGCCTGTGCATCTCCACGCGCGACGTACCGACGATCCGCCGCACGGTGACGATCCCGGCCGTAGCGGGCGTGAAAACGTCACCCGGCCCGGGCCGGCACTACGTGGACGGGCACAACAACTTCAACTTCACAGCCGTATATACGAGTCGGCTGCCGCTGATGGTCAAGACTACCCGCTTCACCGAACCCGAAGAAGTGGTCGGGCACCAGAATGAAAACGGCGAATACGAATATACGATCTATCAGATCTCGAAGGACATCGTCCTGACGTTTGGCCCGGAATTTGCCGATGCCGACATGCCGGAGGATGGCGCGGCAGTATGGTCGCACAATGAATCGGTATACATTCGAGTAAACCGCGACGACATTGCGAGCATCTATTCGATTGCGGGACAGTTAATCAGGCGCATCGAAGTGTCGGAAGGCGATACTTCCGTACCAATGGTGCACGGCCTATATATCGTCACGCTGAAGGATGGTTCGGTACACAAGGTTATAGTGAAATAGTTCAGTATTTTATCAACACGGAGATACGGAGGACACGGAGAGAAAAAGACTCTGCGTTCTCCGTGTTTCTCTGTTTACACATTAACTTCAAATTTTACCTGCCTCATTTTTGCGGTATCCGGTAAACAAGCGCTATCTTTGTGACCGGTAATCCTAAAAAACAGTACGGACATGCACATCGCGAATCCCATTTACGACGTGGTCTTCAAGTTTATGATGGAAGACAACAGGGTGGCAAGGGCGTTTCTCTCGGCCATCATCCAGGAGGAAGTCGTAGAACTCGACTTTGCCTCGCAGGAACATACGGTCCGCATCCCTTCCGGAAAGAAAGTCATCAGGCGCAGGAAGGAGACGGAAGAGGCGGACATGCACTTTACGGTATGCCGCTTTGACTTTTCGGCGCGGATAGCCATGCCGGGAGGCGGTTTCAGAACGGTGCTGATCGAGCTGCAGAAGGCCAAGCTGGCTTCGGACATCATGCGCTTCCGCCGCTATCTGGGGCTTCACTACCAGAATCCGGACAACACATACGGCGAAGACGACAACCGGCGGGCGCGTCAGATATACTGCATCTTCCTGCTGGGATACGGCATCGGCTTCCCCGGAAGTCCCGTCATCCGGGTGAATGCCACGGTGGAGGATGCGGCGACAAACGAAATGCTGCACGGTTCCAACGAGTTCATAGAGAGCCTTCACCACCCCACCGTTCGTGGATCGTCCAGACCGAATATCTGAAGTATCACCGACGCACGGATCTCGAAAAGCTGCTGAGCATCTTTGACCAGGAGAATCGCACCGGAAACCATCACATCCTGAATGTGGACGAGGACGGCTTCCCGGAAGAATACCGCTCCGTGATCCGCCGCCTGCGCATGGCGTCCGAGAGCGAGGATATCCAGATTGAGATGGAAATGGAAGACGACTATCTGAAAGAGCTTCAGGACAGGGAACGGAAGATTGCCCTGAACGAGAAAACTATCAGGGAGCAGAAGAAAGCCATTAAGGAAAAGGACAGGGCCATTAAGGAACAGGGCAAAGCCCTTAAAGAACAGGGGAAGGCCTTGGATGAAAAAGACAAAACTCTTGAAAAACAGGAGAAGGCCTTGGACGAAAAAGACAAAGCCCTTGAAGAACAGGGGAAGGCTTTGGATGAAAAGGACAAAGCCCTTGAAGAAAAAGACAGGGCCATTGAGGAATTAAAAAGACGATTGGCCGAGGTACGGAAATGAACCGGTAGAAAACAACGCAATTTTTTTGTATGAAAAAGATATTAATCCTATTATCTATGGTATGGCTTTACGCTCATCTCGCGTCGGCGACCAATAATCTGCGGCTTCCCGACGTCCGCTCGCTGGGCATGGGCGGCAACGGCGGGGCACATTCGGCGCTCTTCAACCCGTCGCTGCTGGGGATGCAGACAGAGATGTCATTTCGCGCCGACTACTACAGTCGCTATTCACTGCGAGAGCTGGCCACGCTCAGCAGCGGTTTTTGCTATCCGAACCGCATCCTTCCCGTCGGACTGCATGTAGCCTCGTTCGGATACGACGACTATCGCGAGAGCCTGTTTCGCTTTTCGGCAGGCAAGCAGTTGAATATGTCGTGGGCGCTGGGAGTCGGCGTGCAGTACGCCGTGCTGCAGTCGAAAATCTTCGAGTCGGACGCAGCGCGTATCTCGGCCGACATCGGCATGGCGTTCCGGCCTGTTGATAACTTTCTGATAGCGTTGTCGATAATCAATTTTCCTTCCATTTCGCTGAACGAAGAAGATGTTGACAGCGAACGTATTGGAGCATATATGGCCGAGCTGAACGTAAACTGTAACGTGACGAGCGACGTATTGATCACCGGCGGCATCGCCCATTGCGAGGAGACGCCGCTGCTGGCATCGTTCGGGATTGAATACCTTCCCCTGGACGATTTCTACCTCAGGGCCGGCCTGCGAACGTCGCCTTTAGTGCCTTCGCTCGGAGTGGGTTACTGTTTAAACGGTTTCATGGTCGACACGGTCATGATTTATCATCCCGTGCTGGGCACAAGTCTGGGACTGGGCCTGTCATACTCCTTTTAGTTCACAATGATCTGTGTTGTGCGGTGCGGCTTTTGCTCTGACACGGCAGAAATTCCGAAACAGCAGGCGGATGACGGAATAATCGAATCTCTGAAACTTTCTCACGGTAACTGAATGACTGAATCTTTAAATCTATTTATCATGACGCGAAAGCAGGCCGCGCGCAGCATGAAACCGGTCGCAATGAGGCTTGCAATGGAGCTGGTAATGCTGCTCATCTCCTGCTGCAATGCTTACGGGCAGGAAGGTCATGCTTCTGAAAAATGGGTCGAATATATCGAAATGCTCTCCGAGGAAACGGAAGACGACGACGGGCAGATGGAGACGCTGTATGCGGAACTGTCGTATCTGGCCGAACATCCGTATAACCTGAATACCGTGACGGCGGAGATGCTGAAACGCCTCCCGTTTCTGTCCGACAAACAGATCAATGACATCCTCGCCTACAGACAGCGCTACAACCTGATGGCGACGGTCTACGAGTTGAAGAATATCGAATCGCTGGACTGGTCGTCTCTCGAACTGCTGCTGCCGTTCGTGTATGCCGGCGAAATACCGACCAGGCGACCGCTGAACGTCGATAACGTGCTGAAATACGGCACAAATGAATTTGTGTTGCGCTTCGACCGCACTTTTCCGCTGAAGGAGGGATACCGCCCGATAGCGGACAGCGTGCTCCAGCAGTCGCCCAACCGGCGGTATCTCGGCGAACCATTCTACCATGCCCTCCGCTATTCGTATGCGTTCGACGAACGCCTGCAGGCCGGGCTGGTCATGGAGAAAGACGCGGGCGAACCTTTCCGCCGGGGCTACGACTATTATTCCGCACACGTGCTGCTGCGCAATATGGGATGGCTGAAAACCCTGGTCGCGGGCGACTACAAGGCCACGTTCGGGCAGGGACTGGCACTCAGCCACGATTTCAACCCGCGGATGAATATGCTGCTGTCGCAGACCGGGATGCGAAACAACGGTTTCCGGCGTCACTATTCCACGGGCGAAAGCGATTTCTTCAGGGGCGCGGCGCTGACCGTCGCCGGCAGGAACATGGAAGCCAGTATTTTTTATTCGCACCGGAAAGAAGACGGAAACGTGGAAGACGGCATGATCACTGCGTTCAAGACGGATGGCCTGCACCGCCTGCCCGGTGACATGGAGAAGAAAAACACGATTTCATCGCAGGTGTTCGGCGGGAACGTTCGCTATGAGACGCCGACTTTTGCCACGGGACTGACCGCGTTGACGTACGACTATGGCGGCCTGTCCGTCGCACCCGAGCCGCATCCCTACAATCTGTATTATTTCCGAGGTTCGCGAAACTCGAATGCCAGTGTGGACTATCAGTTTCGTCACAGCCGGTTTCACATCTCCGGCGAGACGGCCGTCTCGAAAAACGGCGCGTGGGCTACGCAGAACGCGATTCAGTGGAAACCCGCCTCATACATGTCGGGATTCATCCTGTACCGTTCCTATGCGCGCGACTATCAGGCATATCACAGCAATGCTTTCGAGCAGGGCGGCAGCGTGCAGAACGAGCAGGGGCTGTATATGGGGCTGAAGATTGCGCCCGTGGCACACTGGGATTTTTCGGGATATGCCGATTTTTTCCGCTTCCCGTGGCTGAAGTATGGCGTCGACGCTCCCTCGTCGGGCTGCGAATACATGCTCCAGGCGAATTATACGGCGGGCGACACATATTCCGCCTACCTCCGCTATCGCTACCGCCGGAAGGAATCCAGTCGCACCGTGGAGGATCGGCCCGAAGCCGAAGTGCTGCCTTTCGCCCTGCATCGCGTCAGAGGGCAGTTCATCTTCACGCCCCGACCGGAGCTGTCTGCCCGCACGGCTGTCGACGTGTGCGTCTACGACGAGACGCCGGGGAAGGAAAGTCGCGGAACGGCGCTTTCGCAAAGCGTGACGTGGAAGCCCGGCGAGCGCCTGCAGGTCGACCTGTTTGTCGCCTTTTTTCATACGGACGACTACGACAGCCGCATCAGCTCGTACGAGAAGAAACTGCTGTACGTCTACAGCACGTCGTTCCTGTATGGCGAAGGTTTCCGCTGCGCCGCTGTCGTGCGTTATTTCCCGGCAAAGCGGCTGGCGCTCTCTGTCAAAATCAGCGAGATGCACTATAACGACCGCGACACGGTCGGCAGCGGGCTTGAGGCCATCGCGGGAAGGAACCGGACGGATGCGAATCTGATGATGAGATGGATGTTTTAAAATTCAAGATTCAAAATTTTCAACCCTTCTTCTTCTTCTCCTTGCCCGACGGCGCGGCGGCGATAATTTTCCGGCAGTCTTCCAGCGTCAGTTTCGCCGGATCGGCATCTTTCGGAATCCTGTAATTCTTTCCGCCACACGCGATGTACGCCCCGTAGCGTCCGTGGAGAATCTCAATGCCGCCGTTTTCGAACTGCCTGATGTGGCGTTGCGTATCTTTTTTGCGCTTCTCTTCAATGAGCAGAATGGCTTCTTCGGCCGTGATCGCAAGGGGGCTGAGCGTTTTGGGTATCGAGACGAATTTTCCGCCGTGGCGGACAAACGGCCCGAAACGGCCTACGCCTACCGTCATCTCCTCGCCCTCGTATTCGCCGACGGTGCGCGGAAGGTCGAACAGCTTCAGCGCCTCTTCGAGCGTGATGGTCTCGATAGACTGCCCTTTCATCAGGGAGGCAAAGCGCGGCTTGACGTTTTTATCGTCCGTATGCGCCGCTCCGATCTGGGCGATGGGGCCGTAGCGGCCTATCTTGACAAAAACAGGCTCGCCGCTTTTCGGATCCGTACCTACCTGGCGTTCGCCTACTTTGTGTTCGGTTTTCAAGGCCGAGGTCGCTTCGACGGCGGGGTGGAAAAACCTGTAGAACCGGTCGAGCGCCTTCGTCCAGTCCAGTTCACCTTCGGCAATGGCGTCGAACTCCTTCTCGACGCTTGCCGTGAAATTATAGTCCATCACGCCCGGAAAATATTCCATCAGGAAGTCGTTTACCACAATGCCAATATCAGTTGGGATCAGCTTGTTGCGGTCGTTGCCAATTGTATCCTTCTTCTGGCTGGATTTTATTTTTTCGTCCCTGAGCGAGAAGATGCGGATGATGCGTTCTTCGCCCGGCCGGTCGCCCCGGATGACGTATTCGCGGTTCTGAATCGTCTGAATCGTAGGCGCGTATGTCGAAGGCCGTCCGATTCCCAGCTCTTCGAGGCGCCGCACCAGGCTGGCCTCGGTGTATCGCGGCGGACGCTGCGTAAAACGCTCAGTGGCGGTTATGTCTCCCGCCGTCAGCGGCTCGTTCGGCTTCACGGGCGGCAGGAGGCCGTTTTCCTGTTCTTTTTCCGTCTCGTCGTCGGTACTTTCCATATATACGTGCAGGAATCCGTCGAACTTGATGACTTCGCCCGTGGCGACGAATTTTTCCTTCATCGTGCTGATGCGTATCGAGATGGCCGTATGCTCCAGTTCGGCGTCTGCCATCTGGCAGGCTATCGTACGCTTGTATATCAGTTCGTAGAGGCGCTTCTCCTGCGCGCTTCCGCTGATTTCGGGCGCGCTCATGTCCGTCGGGCGTATGGCTTCGTGCGCTTCCTGCGCTCCCCTGGTTTTTGTCTGATACTTGCGAAACTTGTAGTACTGCGCGCCATACGTGCCGGTGATGGCTTCTTTGGACGTGCCGAGGGCCAGATCGCTCAGGTTTACCGAGTCCGTACGCATGTATGTGATGTGTCCCGATTCGTAGAGCCGCTGTGCGACCATCATCGTCTGCGAGACCGAGAAGCTCAGCTTGCGGGCGGCCTCCTGCTGCAGGGTCGAGGTGGTGAAGGGCGGCGCGGGCGATTTGCGGAGCGGTTTCGTCGTGATGTCTTCGATGGAAAATTCGGCCGTCCGGCATGCGGCAAGAAATTTCTGCACCTCCGCTTCGCCCTTCAGCCGCCGGTTCAGTTCGGCCTTCAGGAGCGTCTCGCCGTCGGGCAGCACAAACGTGGCGATGACCCGGAATGACGATTCGGACGTAAACTGCTGTATTTCGCGCTCGCGCTCCACGATCAGCCGCACGGCTACCGACTGCACGCGGCCTGCCGACAGCGCCGGCTTCACCTTGCGCCAGAGTATGGGCGAAAGCTCGAAGCCCACAATCCGGTCCAGCACCCGGCGCGCCTGCTGGGCGTTCACCAGATTGATGTCGATGCTGCGAGGCGTCTCCAGCGCATGCATGATGGCGCTCTTCGTGATTTCATGAAACACGATGCGCTGCGTATTCTTTTCGTCCAGTCCCAGCGTTTCGGACAGATGCCATGCAATGGCCTCGCCTTCGCGGTCTTCATCGGAGGCGAGCAGCACCGTCGTGGCGCCGAGAGCCGCCTTTTTCAGTTCGGATACCAGTTTGCGCTTGTCGGCCGGAATCACGTACTCGGGCGCGTAGCCGTTTTCCACGTCCACGCTGAACTCTTTCGTCTTCAGATCCCTGATATGACCGTAACTCGACATGACACTGTAGCCCTTTCCCAGAAATTTCTCGATGGTTTTGGCTTTTGCCGGAGACTCTACAATCACTAAATTCTTTTGCATAGCTTACTTGTAATCTGATTAAAAACGCGGGCAAAGGTACGCGAAATATTTTGAAATACCCACAGGCGGATAAAAAGGTTAATTCTTTTTTTGAGACGCTATTATACTTCGTGCGGGATAAAATGGTGAAATGAAAATATTCGGAATCGGTTCCGATTCTGTCCGGAATCAATGTTTCCGGTCGGAATCCGTCCCGGTTCTGCATAGAAACATTGTTTCCGGTCGGAATCAGTCCCGATTCTGCATAGAAACATTGTTTCTGATCGGAATCAGTCTCGGTTCTGCGTAGAAACATTGTTTCCGGTCGGAATCCGTCTCGGTTCTGTGTAGAATCAATGATTCTGTTCGAATGCCGTTTTCAATTTAATTTGCTATTTTTGCAGACCGAACCGGTAAGGGATGATGCGTTTTTATGTTCGGAAGTGATTTCGTTTGTCTGAATTGTATATATATTAATGTATGGAAATAGAAAGTAAATACGACCCTTCGCGGGTCGAAGGAAAATGGTATGATTACTGGGTGGAAAACAGATTTTTTCATTCGGAACCCGATGGGCGGGAACCTTTTACGGTTGTGATTCCGCCGCCAAACGTGACCGGCGTGCTTCACATGGGTCACATGCTGAACAATACGATTCAGGACATTCTGGTGCGCCGCGCCCGCATGACGGGTAAGAACGCCTGCTGGGTGCCCGGCACCGATCATGCCTCGATCGCCACCGAGGCGAAAGTGGTGGCCAAGCTGGCGTCCGAGGGTATCGAAAAGTCCGCGCTGAGCCGCGACGAGTTCCTGACACACGCCTGGGACTGGACGCACAGGCACGGCGGCATCATCCTCGAACAGTTGAAAAAACTCGGCGCCTCGTGCGACTGGGACCGTACCTGCTTCACGATGGACGCGAAACGCTCGGAAAGCGTCATCCGGACGTTCGCCGACCTGTATGAAAAGGGCCTCATCTACCGGGGCGTGCGGATGGTCAACTGGGATCCCGCGGCCAGGACGGCCCTCTCGGACGAGGAAGTCATCTACCGCGAGCAGCAGGGCAAGCTGTACTACCTTCGCTACCGGATCGTCTCCGACGGCGCTGCCGGGCCGGACGAATACGCCGTAGTGGCAACCACCCGCCCCGAAACGATTTTCGGCGACACCGCCGTATGCATCAACCCGAACGACCCGAAAAACGCACACCTGAAAGGGCGCAAAGTCATCGTCCCCGTTGCCAACCGCGAAGTGCCGATCATCGAGGACGAATACGTAGATATTGAATTCGGGACGGGCTGCCTGAAGGTGACGCCCGCGCACGACGTCAACGACTACATGCTCGGCGAAAAATACGGCCTCGAAACCGTCGACATCTTCAACGGCGACGGCACGCTCAACGCGCACGGCCTGCATTACGCCGGGATGGACCGCTTCGAAGTCCGCCGCGAAATCGAAGCGGAACTCGAACGCACGGGGCTGATGGAAAAAACGGAACCGTACGTCAACAAAGTCGGTTTCTCCGAGCGCACCCACGTCCCCATCGAGCCGAAGCTGTCCATGCAGTGGTTCCTCAAGATGGAAAAGCTGGCCCGGCCGGCGCTCGACGCGGTCGAAGACGACACGATACGCTTCCATCCCGCCAAGTTCAAAAACATGTATCGCCACTGGATGGAAAACGTCAAGGACTGGTGCATCTCGCGGCAGCTCTGGTGGGGACACCGGATTCCGGCGTACTACCTGCCCCAGGGCGGGTATGTGGTGGCCGCGACGCCCGAAAAAGCCCTGCAGCTCGCCCGCGAAAAGACCGGGAACCGGTCTCTGCAGCCTGCCGACCTGCGGCAGGATGAAGACGTGCTCGACACGTGGTTCTCGTCGTGGCTGTGGCCCATCTCCGTGTTCGACGGCATCAACGAACCCGACAACAGAGACATCACATACTACTATCCGACCAACGACCTGATTACCGCGCCCGAAATCATCTTTTTCTGGGTGGCGCGCATGATCATTTCGGGCTTCGAGTATCGCCACCTGCCGTGTTTCCGCAACGTATATTTCACGGGAATCGTCCGCGACAAGCAGGGCCGCAAGATGTCCAAATCGCTCGGCAATTCGCCCGACCCCATCGAGCTGATGGAGAAATACGGCGCCGACGGCGTGCGGATGGGCATGCTGCTCTCTTCGCCCGCCGGCAACGACCTGCCCTTCGAAGAAGCCCTGTGCGAGCAGGGACGCAACTTCAGCAACAAGATATGGAACGCGTTTCGCCTGGTGAAAGGCTGGGAAACGGCCTCCGGCGACACGCCTCAGCCCCGGTCGGCCGCCATTGCCGTCCGCTGGTTCGGGGCGCAGCTCAACCGCGCCGTCGGGAAAATAGACGACTCGTTTGGCAAGTATCGCATCTCGGAAGCGCTCATGGACGTCTACAAGCTGTTCTGGGACGACTTCTCCTCCTGGTATCTCGAAATGATCAAGCCCGGCTATCAGCAGCCGGTCGACCGCAAATCGCTCGAGGCCACGCTCGCCTTCTTCGATTCGCTGCTGCGGCTGCTCCATCCCTTCATGCCCTTCATCACGGAAGAACTGTGGCAGGCCCTCGCCGACCGCAGGCCGGGCGAAAGCATCATGATTTCGGACATGCCGCTACCTCGCGCCGAAACGCGGGAAGAAGCCGGGATTCTGGACGACTTCGGCGACGTCAGGGACGTGATCGCAAACATCCGCTCCATCCGCCTGCAGAAGAACATCGCGCAGAAGGAAACGCTCGTTTTGCAGGTTCCGGCAAGCCACGACGCGGCTTACGACACGGTCATATCGAAAATGACGAACCTGTCCGCCATCGAAAAAACGCCGGAGAAAACGCCCGGCTCAGTCTCATTCCTTGTCGGGACGCGCGAATACGCCGTGCCGCTGCTGGCAAACATCAACGCCGACGAAGAAATTGCACGGCTCGAAGCCGAGATCGAATATACGGAAGGCTTTCTGGCCTCGGTGATGAAAAAACTCGGAAACGCGAAGTTTGTCGCCAATGCCAATCCCGATGTCGTCGCAAACGAACGGAAAAAGCAGTCCGACGCCCAAACGAGACTCAGCACGCTGCACGAGAACCTCGCACAGTTGAAAAAGTAGAAAACAGGTGCGGAAATGTATTTTTTAACGATTAAAAGTGAGCCTGTCCGGATTTTTGTGTCTACTTTTAGTGCTTCATTCATAAACAAACTATCATGCAGAACAGAAGAACTTTTTTCAAGCAAAGTTTCGCAGGCGCGCTGATGCTGGGCGCCGCCCCGCTGGTCGGGAACGCGAAAATCGCCGGAGTAATGGACCCGGTAAAACCGAAACCGCCCAAAGCCACGAACCCTTTCAAGCTGGGAATGGCCGGTTTCACGTTCGTAAATTTCGATTTGGACACGACGCTGAAAACGCTCGAGCGACTGGACGTACATTATCTGTGCATCAAGGATTTTCACCTGCCGCTGGACAGTACGGACGAGCAGATCAGGGCTTTTCACGAGAAATGTGCGTCGCACGGGGTGACCGGCTACGCCGCAGGGCCGATCTACATGAAGTCCGAGGCCGAGGTCGACCGCGGCTTTGCGTATGCCCGGCGCGTGGGCGTCAAACTGATCGTGGGCGTGCCCGACTACGAACTCCTGCCCTACGTCGACAGGAAAGTGAAAGAATATGATTTCCACTACGCCATCCACCTGCACGGGCCTGACATCAAGACTTATCCCGACGCAACCGACGTGTGGGAGCATACGAAAGACCTGGATCGCCGCATCGGCATGTGTCTGGATATCGGCCACGACCTGCGCAACGGCTGCGACCCGGTTGCCGACCTCCGGAAGTATCACACCCGCGTGTTCGACATGCACATCAAGGACGTGACCGATTCGACCAAGGCCGGCACGGCCATCGAGATCGGACGCGGTAAAATTGATTTCCCCGCACTGATAAAAGCCCTGCGCGAAGTGAATTATACCGGAATGTGCAGCCTCGAATATGAAAAAGACATGAAAGATCCCTTCCTGGGGATTGCCGAATCGATCGGGTATTTCAAGGCGATTGCCGACCTTTGACGAAGGGAGTGAAGAAAAATGTAAATCCCAAATTGCGAGAATGTGAAGGTGAGCCGGCATACCGGTTTATTTTCACATTCTCTTCGTGTTTAGAGAATGTTCGAACCTTTTAATTTTTCCGTCCCATGCAGAAAATGAAATATCTTCCGCTTGCCCTCCTGCTGTCCGTACTGTCGTCATGCAGTTCGGTACGTTACATGTCTGTCGAGACGTACAATCCGGCGGATGTGACGTTTCCGCAGGCTGTCCGCAGGATACTGATTGTAGACAATGCCCTGGTGCCGTCGCAGGTGCCGTTCAAGGCGGATATTTCTCAGAAGACCGATACGGTGATGATTGCATCCGGCGACGTGGCGACCGTCTTCTGTCGCGCGCTGGGCGAAATGATGGTCGAGTCGCCCTGTTTTGAAGACGTTCTCCTGTACGATGGCCGATTCCGTACGGACAGCCTCCAGTGGCGGGACGCGATGCTGACGCCCGCGGAGGTCAGCCGGCTGTGCGACGGGCAGGATGTGGACGCCGTCGTCTCGCTGGACAGGCTGCTGTTCGGCATGAACGAATCGATCCAGAGCGTCGACGACGACGGGTCGGCCGGACTGTTTCTCGACGTGACGGTTTCCGGCACCCTCCGCACGTACCTGCCGGGACGGCGCGCGCCGCTGGACGTCGCCTACCTGTCCGACACGATTTATTCCTGCATCGTCCCCGGACTGTTCGATCCGTTTACGCCGGAAGATATCCGCCATGCGCTGACGGCGGCTTTCGAGGGGCTTGCGGAGAAATATCATACCCGTTTCGTACCGCACTGGAGCGAGGACGTTCGCTGGTACTACGTTTCCCATGCCGCGCGCAGCAAGGAAGCAGCCGCTTATATGGCCGCCGGGAGGTGGACGCACGCCGCCGCCGTATGGTCGCCGCTCTACGACGCGGCCGCTTCGCAGGAGAAGAAAGCGCGCATAGCCTCCAACCTCGCGCTGTGTTGCGAGATGAGCGGAGACTTCCCGAAAGCGCTGGAATGGGCGGAGCTTGCGTGCCGGCATCTGACCGGCAATCCGGACGCAAACGAACGCATGCTCAAACTGCAGCAGGGATATCTGGCCGTACTCGCCTACCGCATCATGGCTGAAAAGAAACTCAAAGAACAGGTAAACTGACAAAACCGGATCCGGAAGAAGAATATCCCGTACCCGGATGGAGAAAGAGAAGAGAGGCGGCCCCGCAGTAGAAACGCGATGCCTCGCGTCTCCATGCCGTTACGCGAAAGGCCGTCCCGGTTTTCGTGAGGAATGTTCCGCATTTTCAGCGAAACGTTTCGCAAAACGTGAGGGCGTTCCGCAAAAGGCGATATTCCCCTCTTTCTCTTTTATTTCGCTTTTAACCCGAAATGTCCACTGGCTCTCCCGGAACTTGCGGCAAGGTTGCCACCCACAGTGGCAGGTCTCCCGGAATTTCCGGCAAGGTTGCCACCCATGGTGGTAAACCTCCCGGAATTTCCGGCAAGGTTGCCACTCATGGTGGCAAGTCTCCCGGAATTTCCGGCAAGGTTGCCACCCACGGTGGCAGGTCTCCCGGAATTTCCGGCAAGGTTGTCACCCATAGTGGCCGGTCTCCCGCAACTTGCGGCAGAAAATGCGCTAATGGATATTTCGGGTTTAATTCATTCCGTGGTAACGGTGAGAAACACCAGCGGCTCGTCGCCCGTCTTCTCAAGGCTGTACGTAGCATCTTTAGGGCAGTAGAACGTGTTGTCTGCGCCGATCTGCGAGCGGTGGCCGTCGAGGGTGACGTTTGCCCGGCCGCTTATGACGTAGATGGCGACCTGTCCCGGAAGGCGCGGGTTGTAGTTGCGATACACTTTGCCGCTCTGCGTGGCGCGCGTCATGACGACCTGGAATCCGTCGGCGAAGCGTTTGTCGAGCAGTGTCAGTTGCGCGTCGCTTCCGGCGTCCGCTGTCCATGCGGGCGGGGGAGAGACGGTACAGTCGTCGAACGTATAGTCGGGCTTGCTTACGGGATGGGGCCTTTCCACGCGGCCGGCGGTTTCGCGCTTTAAGACGAGGTACTTGACCGTATCCTGCTCGCTGACGCGCTGTATGTTGTGCGAGGAGCCGCTGGGCGTGTACGCGAAATCGCCGGTTTGGAGGACGCGCTCTTCGCCGTTGATGTGGAAATTGACGGGTCCGCGGGCGACGTAGAACGCTTCGTCTTCGTTGTGGACGTGCGGCGCATGGGTCTGCAGTCCGACGTATACGCACGACATCTTGACGGTCAGCGTGTCGCCCATCCTCCTGGGGATGTAATAGTGCGCCCATCCGTTGGCGTTCATGTCGGAGGCGCGCAGTTCGAACCGGTCGATGTAGGTCTCAATCTCTCCCGGCACGGCGTACTGTCTGTCCTGAGCTTTCACGCCGGAGAAAGACAGCAGCATCCCGGCGGCGAGTAAAAATATTCCTGTTTTCATGATGATGAGATAAATAAAGTGAAAGAAAATGAGGCGCGCCGCCGCAGAACGCCGGCACGCCTCCGTTGTTAAATGTCAAATCACCGGTTCCCATCCGGGTTCATACGTACGGCTCCAGAGGCTCTGCGCTTCGGGGCAGTTGATGATATGTCCGCTGGAGGGGTCGATGGTGAGTCTCTGCCCCGTACGCCAAGCGATGTTGCCGAGCTGAACCAGGACGGTGCTCTTGTGCAGTTCGGCCACGTCCGCGTTCGGGAGGCGGTTGTTCTTGATGGCGTCGAGGAAGTCGGCGATGTGCACCTTGTCGAGGTTTGCACTGGGACTTGACGGATCCCGTCCGTCGATGATGTCTTTGGAGTCGAGTTCCTTCACCAGATTATTGCGCAGGTCGTACACGCGATAGCCGTTGTGACCCGTTTCCATTGCGCCCGTTTCACCGTAGAAGACGACGCCGCGATCGCCACCCTCCGAGTTGCGCGAGTTGCAGCTTCGTCCTTCCCACGTCACCAGGCAGTCGTCGCCGAACTGCAGGTTGATGATCTGCGTGTCGGGCGATTCCCAGTCGTCTTTGAAGACGAAACGCGCACCGTCGGAACTGACATGCGTCGGAAAGTCGACACCCAGCCCCCAGCGAATCACGTCGATCTCGTGCGTACCGTTATTCAGCGCTTCGCCCGTTCCCCAGTGCCAGAACCAGTGCCAGTTGTAGTGGATCAGGTTATCGCGGTAGGCGCGGCGCGGCGCGGGTCCCTGCCAGAGTTCATAGTCCAGATGCGCGGGTGCCTTTGCCGGCTTGCCGAAGCCTATGGACACGCGGCGGTTGGTGTACCATCCCCGTGCAAAATAGACCTTGCCGATGATGCCGCCGTGCAGCTCATTGATGGCGGCGATGACGCCCGGCCACGAACGCCGCTGGGCGCCGATCTGCACGATGCGCCTGTATTTGCGCGCGGCGGCAATCATCATCTCGCCTTCCTGCGGCGTGTGGCTACAGGGCTTTTCGCCGTACACATGCTTCCCTGCCTGACAGGCCATGATGGCCGCCGGGGCGTGCCAGTGGTCGGGCGTGGCATAGTATAGCGCGTCCACGTCTTTGTCTTCAAGCACCTTGCGGATGTCTTTTGCCGCTTTCACGCCGTTGCCGCCGGCCTTTTTCACGGCGTCCAGGCCCTTTGCGAGGGCGTTTTCGTCCACATCGCAGACATAGCCGACGTCCACTTCGTCAAAGCTCTGGAAACTGCGCGCCATGCCGGCTCCCCGCCCGTTCGTCCCCATGACGGCCACGTTCAGGCGTTCATTCGCGCCCACCACGCGGGCGTAGCTCTTCGCACTCAGGTTCAGACCGCCCAGACCCACTCCGATGCCCGTGGCGGCTACCTGCTTGATAAAACTTCTTCTTGAATTTGTATCCATACTGATATTCGTTTATTTTAATACTCTTATCTTTACGTTCCTGAACGATACGACGTCGCCATGATCCTGAAGATGGATATGCCCCTGCCCGACATTTCCGAACGTGGGAACGCTACCCTTGTACTTGCTCAGCTCAAGCGCATCCGCATAGGCTTTGCTTTTGCGGTCGAAAGATACTGTTTTTTTCCCATTCAGATAGTGTTCTACGCTGGAACCTTTCGAAACGATGCGCGCCTGATTCCATTCGCCGACGGGTCTGTCCGCGTTTTCGAGCGGGGCGAACATGTCGTACAGTCCTGCCTGACGGCGGTTTCCGTCGCGTCCCAGCTTGGCATCGGGATGGGTATCGTCGTCGATGATCTGATATTCCAGTCCCAGCCAGCCGCCTTTTTCATAGCGGGTAAAGAAGTACTTGATGCCGCTGTTGGCACCCGCGGTGACTCGGAAGTCTACCAGCAGTTCGAAGTCGGAGAACTGCTCCTTTGTGATGATGTCGCCACCCCGCCGGTCGCCGTCTCTCTTGACGGTCAGTACGCCGTCGTCGATCACCCAGCCGAACGCCGGGGGCGTATCCTTGCCCGCAGACGTCCATCCATCCAGATTTTTGCCGTTGAACAGCAGTTTCCAACCCTCCGCTTTCTCGCCGTCCGTCAGCGTATTGATCTGCGCCGTGCAGACCGAATGGACGAAGAGAAGCGTCATGCAGATAAAAAATGTTTTTTTCATGTCTATATTCATTTTTGATTACAGTTGCGTATATCCTTTGTTTTGAATGATCCGTCCCGGGTTCGACTGCATCACGGTCATGGGGATGGGACACGCCAGGGCGTCGTCACTCCACGTGAAGGCGGGGAATCCGTCGTATACCTGTTCGGCCGTCATCACGTCCCGTGCCCGCCCCGTGCGTACGAGGTCGAACCAGCGGTGGTTTTCGAAGGCGAGTTCTATTCTCCGCTC
>JAIRZY010000096.1 GCA_031266995.1 Tannerella sp. | reverse complement strand
CCGTCGAGCTTCATGCGCACGAGCTGCTCCTCCGAAGGGCAGTCCATCTTTGCGATTTTGAACGTTGTTTTTTGCATGTCTCTTCAACCGATAATCCGCGTCAAAGTTAGGAAAATATGCCTGCAATCCAAAATTCAAAATTTGAGAATGTAAAAATCAGCGTACACAGAGCAAAAAAACATGCGGGAAACGGTTTTCATCTATCGGGAAATGTTCCCGAAATGTCCATTGGAAGGTTTCCCAACATGCGGCATCCTCCCGGATTTTCCGGAGAACCGGCAGGTGATACCTGCCGGCGTCCCGGATTTTCCGGGGAACGGGAAAAAAGCCTTGTTTCCTGAACACTTTCCCGTCGGCCTGCAGTATTTTATCCCGCTCTCTCCTGTTTTGCTTATTTTATTTGACGACTGAATGTTGAAAATGGAATTTATGATGTATTTTTGTCGGCTGAAAGTATAAATTTAAATTTCAAAAAATGAACAACAGGAAGAAAACAGTCAGTAAAAACGTCCGGACGGCGCTTGCCGCATGTGTCCTGACGGGGCTGCTCGCGCTGGCGGCCTGCGCCGGAAAGAAGAGCGAACAGCCGAAGCGGACGTTTCCGATGGTCACCGTCCCGACCATCTACAGCGATCCGCAGGCGCGCGCCGAATATCTGGCGATGCATTTCTGGGACCGGTTCGACTTTGGCGATACCGTCAACTTCGGCAGCGCCGCGCTCGTCACGGAGCAGGCGATTGTCGACTACGTCTCGACCTTCCCCTATGCCTCCTACGCCGTTGTATACGAAGGCATCCGCCATACGCTGAGCATGGCCGAACGCCATCAGGCGATGTATGCCTTCTTCACCTCGACGATAGAGCGCTACCTCTTCAGCCTCAATTCGGCCCTGCGCAACGACGAGTACTTCATCCCCGTGCTCGAACACATGCTCACCTCCGTCGTGCTCGACGACTATCACAAGATGCGCCCGGGCGCCCTTCTCGTCGAACTGCAGAAAAACCGTCCCGGCACGCCGGCCGCCGACATACGCTTCGAGACCGTGTCGGGAGCCAGAAGCGCGCTCTCGCACATTGCGACGGACTACACGCTCGTGATGTTTCACAACCTCGACTGCGGCAACTGCCGCGAGCTGGCGGCAGCTCTCAACGCCTCGGCGACGATACGCGAGATGCAGCGGCGCAGGAGGCTGACCGTGCTGGCCATATATCACGGCGACGACTTCGAGGGATGGAAAAAGCACGTATCCGAAATGCCGCCCTCGTGGACGCACGGATACGACTACGGACACGAAATCGCCGACAGCATCACCTATGCCCTGCGGGTCATCCCGACGCTCTACCTCGTTCAGAAAGACGGAACGGTCGTCATGCGCGACGCCGCGCCCAACTACGTGGAATATTTCCTGAACACCATCATCAACCCTCCGGGCAGCCTGACTCCGCCTGAGGGCACACAGTAATTCATTCAATATAAACACATACCGACTTATGAAAGTATGAAAAAAAGCATTTTATACACAGGCGGCGGCGACCGCGGCACGACTTCGCTGGTCGGCGGCGACCGCGTATCCAAGACGCATCCGCGCCTCGAGGCTTACGGGACGCTGGACGAGCTGAACTCCTTCATCGGCTGGCTGGTCGCCGAAGTGAATGATCCCGCCACGCTCGAAATACTGGAACGCATCCAGAACAGCCTCTTCACCGTCGGTGCATACCTCGCAAACGGTGCGGAAAACGCGGAGAGCCACATCACGCAGGACACGATTCGCGACATCGAAGAGGCCATCGACCGCATCGACGGCAACCTGCCGCGGATGAAAGGCTTCGTCCTGCCCGGAGGATGCCGGTCGGCAGCGCTGGCGCATGTCTGCCGCACGGTTTGCCGTCGCGCCGAGCGGATGATATACCGCCTCGCAGACGCGGCGCCCGTCGCGCCGTCCGTCCTCACATACATGAACCGGCTCTCGGATCTGTTCTTCGCCATTGCGCGCAATGAGTGCCGTTTAGAGAATAAAGAAGAAATTATCTGGAAGAATACCCGTTTGTAGAAAATATATTCTACTTTTGCGGAAATTTTCGTGACAGGAATCATGATTAAGTAGTTAATCCTTGTAAAAAAGATTGTTATGTATTGGACATTAGAACTGGCCTCCAAACTGGAAGATGCGCCCTGGCCCGCAACCAAAGATGAGCTGATAGACTACGCACAGCGTTCGGGCGCCCCGCTGGAAGTGATAGAAAACCTTCAGGAGATGGAAGACGAAGGAGAAATATATGAATGTATGGAAGATATCTGGCCCGACTATCCGAGTAAAGAAGATTTCTTCTTCAACGAAGAAGAGTATTAGACGAGAACCTATGGCGCTGATCAAACCTCTCAGAGGATTTACGCCCGCCATCGGGGCGAATACTTTTCTGGCTGAAAATGCCGTAATTATAGGCGACGTCGTGATTGGTGAAGGATGCAGTATATGGTATGGCGTCGTGTTGCGGGGCGACGTCAATTCCATCCGCATCGGCAATGGAGTCAACATTCAGGACGGCGCCGTTCTGCATACATTATATGAAAAGTCGACGGTCGAAATTGGCAACGACGTCTCGATCGGACACAACGTGACCGTTCACGGCGCCAGGATATGCGACAGCGTCCTCATCGGCATGGGCGCCGTCGTGCTCGACCACGCCGTCGTCGGCGAGGGAGCGATTATTGCCGCCGGCTCGGTCGTGCTCGGTCACACGCAGGTAGAAGCCGGCAGTATCTACGCCGGCGTTCCCGCCCGGTTCGTCAAGAAAGTAGCGCCCGAGCAGGCCGGCGAAATCAACCGTAAAATCGCCCGCAACTACCACATGTACGCCTCCTGGTACGAAAGCGGCGACGAAGGATGAAACGCCGGCTACTGCCCCTGCTCGTGCTCGTCGCCGTCGCGTGCGTGGCGGCGCTGGCCGTTGCCGTGCTGCATTTCGCGCCGTCGTTTCGCACCGTGCGCAACATGCCGCCGGACGATGGGGTGGACACGAACACCGTGTGCCGTGCGCGCCTCGTCTTTGCCGGCGACCTGATGCAGCACACGACGCAGATAAGAGCCGCCCGGACGCCCGACGGGACGTATGACTACGCGGAATCATTTCAGTATGTAAAAGATATATTTCACGACGCGGACGTGGCCGTGCTCAACTTCGAGACGACGCTGACGCCGCGCGAACCTTACACGGGCTATCCCTGCTTTCGCTCGCCCGTGCAGATTGCAGACGCCCTGCGAGACGTGGGGATAGACATCGCCGCCCTCGCGAACAACCATATCTGCGACAACGGCTTTGCAGGCATTTCCTTCACAATCGACTACCTGGACTCCTGCGGCATAGCCAGCACCGGCGTTTTTGTCGACAGCGCGCAGCATCGCGAGCGGCATCCGCTCCGCTTTGAGGCGAACGGCATTCGCTTTGCCCTGCTGAACTACACCTACGGCACGAACGGCATGCCGGTGCCGAGCAGGGCGATTGTCAACCTGACGGATACGGCGACGGTTGCGGCCGACCTCATGCAGATCGACCGTCGCGAGACGGACTGCGTCATCGTCTTCTTCCACTGGGGCGACGAGTATGCCCGCCGGCCGAACGGCGGGCAGCGAACGCTGGACTCGCTCTGCCGCCGGCTCGGGGCAGATGTGGTAATCGGTAGCCATTCGCATACGATACAGCCGTTTGAGGAGCATTTCGACGCCGACAGTGCAGTGCGCGCCGTGACGGTTTATTCGCTCGGCAACCTCGTGTCCAACCAGCGCTGGCGCTATTCGGACGGGGGACTGATCGTGACGCTCGACGTCGAAAAGGAAACGGGAGGCGACAGGCTGTCCGGCATACGGCTGGAGGCCCTGCCGGTGTGGGTGCTGCTGCCCGGATACCGCATCCTGCCGGAGCAGGTGGCCGACACGATTTCGATGTCTGAACAGCAGCGCGCGATGTACAGTCAGTTCAGAACCGATGCGCACCGGCTGCTAATGGGGGAATAGCGCGCGCCGGCCGTCGAGAGACGCCTTGCGCGTCATCCAGGCCTTAAATTCCGCGGCTTTGTTTTTACTGATGTAGATGCGTTCGGGCACTTCGATGTGGAGCGAAATCAGCAGGCGGCTGTCGAACCAGACGGTGATGTTTTTCACGCAGTTGCGCGAGATGACGAACTGCTTGTTTGCGCGGATGAAGCCGGAAGGGTTCAGCGAGGCAATGATCTGGTCCAGCGTCTTGTGGTAGGGATAATACTTGCCGTCGGTGAGGTAGACGCGCGTACTTTTGTCCGTCGTGTAGAAGCAGGCGACGCTTTCGATGTCTACCGGCAGCAGTTTGTCGCGAACCGGTATCAGCAGCTTGTCTCTGTACGCCGGGATGGGCGCGAGCTGCATCAGTTGCGACAGGTACTGCACGAGGTCGGAGTTCGTCAGCTTGCCGAATTTGTCCAGCGCGCGCCGCAGGTCGTCCATTTTGACGGGTTTGAGCAGGTAGTCGATGCTGTTTACCTTGAAGGCTTCGAGAGCGTACTCGTCATACGCGGTTGTGAAGATGATGGGCGTTTCAACCCGGATGGCGCTGAAGATAGAGAAGGCCGCGCCATCGGAGAGGTGTATGTCCATAAAAATCAGGTCGGGAGACGGGTTGGCCTGCAGCCAGCGGACGGTCTGTTCGATGCTTTCCGTAATCCCCACGATTTCGACGCTCACACCCGTTTCGGCAAGCATGGCGACAAGATTTTCGCTGGCAACCGTTTCGTCTTCGACTATCAGTATCCTCATTTTATTTATTTAAGCGGTAAATAGACTCTGAATATCTTTTCGCCCGGCTCGATGCGTACCGACCTGTTCATGAGCAGGAAGAAGCGGTTTTCGAGGTTTTGCAGCCCTGTTCCGCTGGTCGCGGCCGGCGTGTGCTTCGGGAAAACGGGATTGGATATGACCAGCTCCCGCTGTTCGTTGAGCCAGATGTCGGCCACCATCTTGTGCTGGCTGTCGATGACGTTGTGCATGACGATGTTGTCGATCAGCGGCAGCAGGGAGAGGACGGGGAGCTTAAGCCCCATTTTGTCGCGGGCGACGACGATGTTGAACACCAGTTTGTTGGCAAAACGTACTTCCATCATGTATCGAAACGCTTCGGCAAATTCCAGTTCCTCGCCCAGCGTGACGAGTCCTTTCTTCTCGCTCTGAAGTATGTAGCGGAAAACGTCCGACAGTTTGTTGACATACGCCAGCGTGTTTTCCTCATTCTTTTTGCGGATGAGCGCCGACAGCCCGTTCAGCGAATTGAAGAAGAAGTGGGGGTTGATCTGATTCGTGAGGGCATTGCAGCGGCTTTGGAGGTTTTCGATTTTCAGTTGCTCGATTTCCTGTTCTTTTTTCAGTTGCACGCCGTAGAGCTGGAACATGTGTCCGACGAAGGCGCAGACGATGCCGACGACGAAGAACTGGAAGAGCAGCATGCTCGTGAAGCAGTCGACCTTGATGCTTGAGAGACGCGAGATGCAGACGTATACCAAATAGGCGACGACCGCGAGGAGGAAAGAGCGGACGAGGCGTTTCCTGAAGAGGATGGTTTTTATTTTTTCAAGATTGTATTTCAGTATGATAAAAATCAGCACACCAAAGAAGAGGAAGCGGAAGGCGAAAAACGACAGGTGTGCCGCATGCTCGGCGCTGTCTATCTGGCTCAGCTCGCGCGAGAGGCCGGCGATGTTGGGATAGATGATGAAGACCGCGCTTACGAGGCTGATAAGCAGCAGTCTGGTTGAGTTGTAGTTGTAAGGAAAGTCCATTCGGAAACCGTTCGTTCGTATTTTATATTTTCATGATGCAAATATTGAAAACAAGATTGTACCAACCTGCTGATTTGTCGCAATAAAGAAAAAAATGCGGATAATCGCGAAAACAGGTCTGCGAGCATTGTGTGTCGTCCTTCGTCCGGCAGCTCTTCCTCTTGGACTTGAACCAAGGACCCTCTGATTAACAGTCAGATGCTCTAACCAACTGAGCTAAGGAAGAAAATCGTGCTGCCTTTCTTTTCCTGAAATGCGCTGCAAAAGTATGGCTTTATTTTTGAATATGCAATACCGGAGCATAAAAATTTCGTTTCCAGCCGTAGATTCGCGGATTTGTCTGTCGAAAAAATCAGTACCTTTGC
>JAIRZY010000073.1 GCA_031266995.1 Tannerella sp. | reverse complement strand
CTGGCATTATCCCTCATCGCCGCAGGCTGTGGCGGCAATGCCGACCGGACACGCGCCGGAGAGGACGGGAAGACGGTCGTCGTCTCCGTCAGTCGAAAAATGCTGTCCGGGGCGGAAGCATACGGCCTCGACCGTGTCGCGTCCGAACTCGCGTATATCCCGCTTGAAACAGGCGAGCACTGCCTGCTTAAAGAGATCAGGGACGTTTTTCCCATCGGAGACTGCCTGCTTGTAAGCGATTTCAACAATCTTTACATGTTCGACCGGCAGGGGAAATACATCCGCAAGATAAGTCAGCAGGGTCAGGGGCCGGACGATTATGTCCGCGTCTCTACCGTAATCGTGGATGACGCTTCCGGCGAGTTTTATCTGGTGACTAACGGGAAGATGCTAAAATACACGCGGGACGGCGTCTACAGGGGAAATATTCCCAAAGAACAGTATTCGGTAAAGGCGCTGATGACGCCGGCGCACACGCTTCTGTTCTATATCCCCGCCAGAACCGTATACGCGCACGGCACGGACGTATACAGCCTGCTGGAAACGGACACTGCGGGCCGCGTCCTGCGGCGCTATCCCAACCACAATGCCTTCCATTCCGACAATGCACGATCGCCTCTCACGATAGGTGCAAGGCCTTTATATATGTTCGAAAACACTGTCTGCTTCAACGAATGGGGCAACGACACGATCTTCGCCCTCGCGGGCGATACCGTGACGCCAAAGCTGGTGATCGAAATGGGCGACATGAAGCTGGATCCTTATCCCGACCTCTCGTACTATACGTCCGCCGAAGCGATGAACTTTCTCATGTCGGAAAGCCGCCTGTGCATTGAAAACGTATGGGAAGACCGCGCGTTCTATTACATAATACTCTATCGCGGATACGGTGGCGACCACGGCGTGGAGCACTGCGTCTACGACAAGCGGGCGGGCACGTTTCACTGCGCCGGCACCGTCGGACTGACAAACAATCTCGACGGCGGCTTGCCCTTCTTCCCGCTGAAAGTCGAGCCGGACGGCACGAAATTCATGTGGAAGGACGCCGTCGACTTCAAGGACGAAATCCTCTCCGGGGACTACGAGACGCGGAAAAACACATACGGCGAACGCTTCGAAAACGTCTACCGCCTCGCCCTCGCCCTCCGCGAAGACGACAACCCGGTCTTAATCATCGCACGGTAGGGCGGCACGCGACGAAGCGGCGCCCTGCTCCCGCACCGTCACGATGACCACCACCGGATTGTCTTCCGCATCAAGACTGTCATACATCTTGCGGAACGCCCGCACCGCCGCCTCCGGCCCGCGCGCCGGGCGGCTTTTGCCCGCCGACCGCTGCTCCTCGAAGCTGAAAGCGTTGCAGAACGCCACGAGCCGCCGCCCGTACTGCGCCTGGGGGACGAAATCCGGCCCCCCGTCGTAATCATTCGGAATACCCTCCGGCGAGTCGAAGCGATACGTGCGCCCCGTCGCCCGGTCGAGGTAGCGAAAGATTCTCTTCCTCTCCAGATAGAAAGACGCGATGAGAAAACGCTCCGTCCCGAACAGATATTCGGGCATCAGTTGCGCAAACCCCGCCTCGCGGTCGTGCACCCGCCGCTCGAGGTCGGCAACCGTCACCTCGCGCCTGCCATAACTGAGCGTATAGGCCGGCACGACGGCACTGGCGCCGTCGATCGCATACACCGTGTCGTTCAGCAGCCCCGACTTCACGAACGTGCGCCCCGCATGTGAATAGGAGCTGAAATGAGGCATGATGAAAAATCCCGGAGCGAAGCTGCCGCGCGCCGGCGCCCCGACGGCCTGCCGCACCACCCGCCCGCCCGCGCGTATCTCGTACGTAAACGCTAAATCCTCCGACAGATTGAAGTACATCAGCAGCACACGCCCGTCGCCAAGCGAGCGGCTCGCGACCGGCAGCGGAAACGCCGGGTTCGCAAACGCCTCGCTCCCCGTGTACTTCCCCGCAAGCGAGTAGTACATCATCACCGGATCCTCCCGCCCGTTGCGCACGACCACGACGGCCCGCTGATTTTTCTCATCAATCATGCAGTTGTCCGGCGTCGACGCATACTCGCCCGGCCCCTGCCCCGTC
Organism: Tannerella sp.; assembly: GCA_031266995.1. GTDB lineage: Bacteria > Bacteroidota > Bacteroidia > Bacteroidales > Tannerellaceae > Tannerella. The sequence continues at coordinate 409 of JAIRZY010000073.1, read as the reverse complement.
CGCCCGATCGCCGCCACGAACCGCCCCGTCCGGCGGCTGAACAGGAAGCAGCCCCCCGCCTCGCGACTGAGCGCAATGACGTAGTTTTCCGACACATCGAAACGGTAAACATTCCCCAGCAGGCACCTGTCCGCCGTCTCCAGCCGAACGTATTCGACCGATTCCGCCAGCTCGCTCAGCGTCAGCGCACCCTTCGTCGCCGCGTCGACATCAATCCGGTAGTGCGGCAGCCCGTCCTGCGCCGCCGCCGCGACCGTGGCAGCCACGGCCAAACAAATAGTCCTCAAGAGTGTACACATATCCATATAAAGTATAAATTCAGAAACATAACTGTCACAAAAACCATCCTCCCGCCCGCGAACCAAACGCCGTCATTCCCCCCTCCCCCGCCGCGCCGCACAGCCGCACG
>JAIRZY010000042.1 GCA_031266995.1 Tannerella sp. | reverse complement strand
TTCTCTTATAAACATAAGTAATGCTTTGCAACACCCAAAAATACAAAAATAAATTTATAGTCTGTTGATTATTAATCGTTTAAATTGGTGTTGCAAATGAAGCGCGGAAAACAGGAAATAGCTACCGCCGGCACGGATATAACAGAACGTACCGTCAAGGAAATACACGCCCTTATATTACACGGCATAAACAGGGAACAGGCAGGACAATACAGGAATATGCCGGTAATGATTGTCGGTAGCCGGCATACACCGCCACAACCCTATCTGATAGCACCACGAATGGAGCAGTTTATCCGGGATTACAACAGCCTGCAGAACAAGGGCAATTCTGGGACAGGTATGGAAAGCGGCTAACAGTAATCCGGCGGAGGTAGTGAAAAGCGAGTAAAATGTATACTTTGCATGGGCTGAAACTGCGGGCTGAAAATAGATGCGGAAAGGCGTCCGCCATTGAGAGACGTTTTGTTTTGCGTTGAAAAGTGAGTATATTTGCGGCCATTATTGTCCCCGGCATGGAACACCGTAAATATACCGCAAACAGGGTATTTCCCGTGAATGTCATGGACGTTACTTTTGTATAGATGTTGTTGGAAAAGAAAAGTTATCCGTATGAAAACAAACATTATTCTTTTTGATAAACAGGATATTACCCGATTGGGGATGGAATCATTGATAAGTAAAGTATATCGACCCGAGCAGGTTTACAGGAAATTCTATGCAGATACAAAAAGCAGCCTGATACAGCATCTGATCTCTAATCCCGACAGTCTGGTCGTGATAGATTATACGCTATCTGACCTGAATAGCGTGGATACCTTGCTGAATATCAGCGCCCGTTTTCCTCAAACTCACTGGATTCTTTTTTCCGATGAAATAAGTGTTCAGTTCCTTAAAAAAGTGATTTGTCATGATGCGTTTAGTGTGGTGCTTAAAAATTCGGAATACCCGGAAATAAAGACCGCTATATTATCTGCGCTTGATGAGCAATCCTTTATCTGTCTGCAGGTAAAAGAGCTTTTATCCTTATCGGATAAGAGCAATACCGGCATTAATGAGATCTTGACGCTTACGGAAAAAGAAATATTACGGGAAATAGCCTGGGGAAAAACCGCCAAAGAAATTGCCTGTTCACGTAATATAAGCTGGCATACAGTCATTACACATCGAAAAAATATATATAGAAAACTGGAAGTCAACAACTCTCAGGAGGCATCGAGGTATGCTTTAAGAGCAGGGATCGTGGATACTTCGGATTATTATATATGATTTTTGAATCGCAGGTGATAAATAATACCGCGAACACGGTATTTCCGGCATTTTTGAAAGTCATAATTTTGTCCCATAAAACATAACATTAAAAGATATGGCAAAAATAGCAAGTAAATTAACAGATTTGATAGGTAATACGCCTATGTTGGACTTGGGAAACTATACAAAATCCAAGTATGTAGAAACTCATATTATTGGGAAACTGGAGTGTTTTAATCCCTTGGGAAGTGTAAAGGACCGTATCGCCTGTTCTATGATTGAAGATGCGGAGGAAAAGGGTTTATTGAAACAAAATTCGGTGATTATTGAGCCGACAAGCGGAAATACGGGAATAGGCCTGGCGTATGTAGCCACTACAAAAGGTTACAAGTTAATACTGACCATGCCCGAAACGATGAGTCTCGAACGGCGGAACCTGCTCAAGGCATTTGGTGCGGAGCTGGTCTTAACGCCCGGTATCGAAGGGATGAAAGGAGCTATAAACGCAGCTGTTAAACTGCAAAAAGAGACGCCCGATTCGGTTATTCTGCAACAGTTTGAAAATCCTGCCAATCCGGCCGTGCATATTCGAACCACCGCCGAAGAGATCTGGCGTGACACAGACGGAAATGTTGACATTTTTGTTTCAGGCGTGGGAACGGGAGGAACGGTGAGCGGTGTCGGAAAACGCCTGAAAGAACTTAAGCCGGACGTACAGATTGTGGCTGTGGAGCCGTCTGACTCTCCGGTTCTTTCCGGAGGAAATCCGGGGCCTCACAAGATACAGGGTATTGGCGCCGGCTTTATACCGAAAACGTTCGATGCCTCTGTCGTTGATAAAATTATGAAGGTAACAAACGATGACGCTGTACGGACAGGGCGGGAATTGGCAAAAACAGAAGGCCTTCTGGTCGGTATTTCTTCGGGAGCGGCAGTCTATGCGGCGTTACAACTGGCTAAATTGCCGGAAAATAAAGGCAAAAGTATTGTCGCGATACTTCCCGATACGGGAGAACGTTATTTGTCAACAATTCTGTACGCTTTCGACGAATATCCGTTATAGCGGAAAGTTGAAAGTGAAAAAACCGATTCCTTCACTTTCAACTTTCAATTTTCAACTATCAACTATAGCAGTCGCACCGGTCCGGTCATCCCTACCGGTTGCCAGGGCTGTCTGCGAGTCCAGCCGTGTCCGGTAGCGTTATCCGGCGAGGATTTCAGGTAGTTTCCGACCGTCGTTGTGACTTTTACCTTAATTGTCTTGTGTCTGGCTTTGGCCAGGTGATCCGGCAGGCAGTACAAGTGCCTTCCATACCATTTACAGCCAAGCTTTTCGCCGTTGACTGTCACTTCCGACACGCCATATACACGTCCCAGGTCCAGGTATTGCCTGACCGCCGCATCATCCACCTCTCGGGTGTAGTGCACATAACCGGCAAACGACTGTGTTTGCAGATCGTCGGCCAGGTCAAACAGGGCAGCCTGTTCGCGTGTTTCTTTCTGACCGTTGATATGTTCCAGGTAAATGTTCCATTCGTTGATTTCGAGACCTTCAGTGGGCGGAGCGGCTATTGCCGTACCTTTGGCAGAAACCTTCTCAAACACAATCAACTGCGAGGTAGCAGGATACAGGTCTACCGTCAGCGACCCGTCTTTGCCGGTCGGGTAGGGGTATTTTTCGCCCGTTTCCGCATCCCAGAGAACGGGTTTGCGTCTGCCGGCCTCCGCAAATCGCATGTTTGCAGTAATTCGCCGGTCAAGGCTGTAATTGACGATAAAAAAGAAATCCCGGTCTTTCGTCCGGTGACGGATCTGACTGACGAAGGGATCCGGCGATTCGATATGCAGGTAAGGCTTGAGGTCGCATTGCTGCTGTATGTCCTTGAACCACGCAATCAGGTCGTCGCCGGGCGCTTCGACGGTAAACAGTTTCGACGGATGCGCCTGTTTCATCGCCTCCATCGTTTGCCGCACCTTTTCGTCCCGGTCTTTGTGGTCTTTCCATCCGGGCGACTGGTGCGGTTCCTTGCCGACGAAAATCAGTCGGCCTCCGCTGGCGGCAAATGCAGCCAGCGCCTCAGCCGTTTCCGGTTCGATGGATTCTATTTCGATTAACAGGATGGTATGATACTTCCGTGTGTTGTATGTCAGGAAACCCTTTTCAAACTTGCTTTGCTGCAGGATGTTTTCGCTGATGTAATCACAACTGCTCCCGTTCTGATGGATGGCTTCCCAGACCTTGTACTGGTATTTCGGGTAATGAAGTCCGGGGAACGGATCGCGTTGCGGGCCGTGTATGGTCCACATGTCGGCCAGGGGGTGCATGACGGCGATGTCGGCAAAGTAATCCGTTTCCTGAAAGACCGTCGACAGCCGCGCCTTGTAAGTTGCCCAGAGATTGAAAAACGGCCACCACGGATTGCGTTCGTTGAAGAATGTGCCGTAGCGAATCCAGCCGGGGAAGGGCGTTTCGAGCGGACTGTAGTTGAAGCCGTGCAGGATGGAGTGGGTTACGCCGGAGAGGTTGCTCTGGTCGCCGACCATCTTGATGCGTTCCAGCGTGGCGTTAAACACGGCGCCGGTGTTCGTGATTTCCTCGCAACTGACGATTTTCTTTCCGGACAAATGGACAGCCGAAGCCACAAACTTGTTGACGTTGGTATAAGTCGGGCTTTTGATAAAGTCATTGCCTTTCGTGCCGTCGGAGAACCACAGCCATGTTTCACATTCCGGAATATCCACTTCCAGCGAAGCTTCCAGCGGATGAAACTCGCGCCCGTAAGCCTGCACCCGCGACTTGAAGCCGTGCCGGTTGCACCACTGCGTGTAGGGCTTCAGGAAGCGGTCGCGCATGATTTCCATGCAGGCCACAAAGAAGTCGTGGCGCACGCGGTCGACTGCTTCCTTCGCCTCGCCCGTCAGAACCGTATCTGCGCCGCCCGCAACGGCATGGCCCATGTGCCCAACCTTGTAGAGGATGAACGGCAGGTACGGCGTCACGTCGTATCCCTTGCGGCGCATAAATTCCTCCGGAAAGTCGCGGCACCAGTTGGCGCCCTCCAGTTCCATGCTGTCGCAGAACATGGCGCGGAAGCCTTTCAGTCCACGAATGGCCGGAAAGAGATTGTCCGACATGCGGTTCAGAAACTTTTCCACCGCCTCCTGATTGTAGTGATTCAGCACCGGCCCGGCCGCACCGGGCGCGCCGTTGATGACCGACTGGAAACCGGTGACTTTGGCAAGCGTATATAATATGTATTCGCCTTCGGGCACGTCGATTTCGACCGTCGGACTGCCTTTCAGGGGTATTACTGTGGCGGGAGTGAAAACGCTCATCTCCGCCGGCGCCAGGCAGATGGAAAACACTTCGCTCGAAGCGCCTTCGAACTGGAAACCGACCTGCGGCGAAGCCTCCTTCAGCAGATCTTCCGTTTTGAAGCTGAGACGGGCGGGGCCTTTGACGGCCTTTCCGCCGCGCGTGAGCACCTGTGTCTGTTCCTCCGGCAGCAGGAATTCGCCGCCGAATGGCCAGCCCGAGCCGACGATGATGTCGCAGACGATGCCGCGTTCTTCGGCACCCTTCAGCGCGACCTTCACCATCTCGATCCATTCGGGACTGAGCCACGTCATGGACGGAATGCCGAGGTCGTCGCCGCCCGGAAAGGCGATGGGATTGATTTCCACTCCGCCGATGCCGGCTTCTTTCATGATGTCCAGCTCGCGGAGAATTTCTTTGGCCGACAGTTTGTCGCCGTTCCACCACCAGCGGACAAACGGCTTGGAGGTGCCGGGCGGATTGCGAAAGAGTTCGAACAGTTCGTCCCGTGTGTTCCGGTTGCTACTCAATTCACATCCCTGCAGCAGCGGGATGCCGGCTGTCAGAAGCAGCCCCGATTTAATGAATGTGCGTCTTGTGTAAGTCATGGCAATATATAATTATCAGTTCAAAGATTTCAAAATTCAAAGATTATATTCAATCTCCCGCAAAAGTACGATAAAAATCAATGCATCTGTTATTTTCCCGGAAAAACTTCAGATATTATCCTTGATTGGGGCATTTTTTTGCTCGATGCACCGTAAGCAAAAGCATACGGTTAATAAAATGCCTTCTCTGCGACACTTTTCCCGACACATTTCCCCTCTCTCCCGTACCGCGACGCCTGGCGACGCCAAAGGTGTTCAATATGGATAATCCCGGGTAATCGCAGCGCAGCCCGGGGTAGAGACGCGATGCATCGCGTCTTTACAACCTTCGCCGTCCCCGTGCTGCGTCTGCAGCTTGCACAGGTTTATTTCCTCTCCCTTCCACAGAAAAAATTACGCATCGTTAAAAATTTTTCAGCATCGAAATCTTTGATTTATCAAAAATGCATTATATTTGCAGGGGAAATATTTATCGCACAAAACAAATGAAAAGTTTGGACAGATCAGGCAGATTGACGCGCACGCACCGCTTTTCATGCGGCGGCAGGCGCGTGCCATGCCTCGCGTCCGGCACTTCGAGCGACGTATTTCGCAAAACATGCGAAACGTTTCGCAGAAAATGCGACACGTGTCGCAAAACATGCGAAACGTTTCGCAGAAAATGCGACACGTGTCGCAAAACGTGCGAAACGTTTCGCAGAAAATGCGACACGTGTCGCAAAACGCGCGAAACGTTTCGCAGAAAGTATACACTCTGTCTTTGTATTTCCTGAATCAATCACTTCTAAATATATATAAACATGGTAAATCGTAATTATCTTCCAAAAGCAATCGGCCCGTTTCGCGAATGGGTCACAGGGTTTTTCATCACACTGGCGCTTATATACGACAAGCTGCTCATACCGAAAGAGGTCTACGAGGCGTTGCTGCTGAATAAAACTGTATGGGACAATGCCGACGCGGCGGCCGAGAATCCGGCGACGGCGACGTCGCACGTGAAGAACGAGCGCCGCCGCGTGATGGGCGTGTTCTCGTCGCAGATACGCGTCTTCGTGAGCGAATACGTCTCGCACAACCATCTGCTTACGCCGCTGCAGCGAGCCGATCTGGGTCTGCTCCCCATCAATCCCCACTCGCCCATACCGCCGCCTACGAAGGTGCCGCGCGTGCAGTTCGACACCTCGGTGCCCGGCCAGATCACCGTCATCTGCTCCGGCAGCGACGAGACGCGCTGGGGAATGGAAAGGGATGCGCGCGGATACGAATGGTGCTCGGCCATACTGCCGGCGCCGCCCAAAGACATCAGCGAACTGACGCATTCGGAGGTTTCGACCCGGGCGCATCATACGCGCACCTTCACGCTTGGGCAGCGTGGCGGGACGCTCTACTCCGTCTTCCGCTGGGAGAACGGGAAGGGCGAAAAGGGGCCGTGGACAGAAGTCTTTACCACTGTTATACCGTAAAGACGCTTATCTGAATATCAGTGTGGAGGGCGTGCCGGAGGGGTGGAGGCGAGGGCCGGCTTCGTATCATGTTCTAAATTTTCACACCCGTCTCCGCATTCGCAGGCCTTCGCTTTTTTGGCGATTTTGAGACGGGGGCCGTGGAAAACACTGTTTATTTACCTCTCCTCCCTGGGGCCGGGGGGAGGGGAGAGGTCTTATTCATTCTTTCCGAATGATCTCCATCCCCTTCCGTATCGCCGTCTCGTTAGCCGGTATGAGGCCGTAGTGACGTTCGGGCAGGGTCTTTTTGAGGCCGGCCAGGACGCTTTCGAGCGCGACCATGGGGACGATTTTCAGCAGTCCGCCCAGCACGATCATGTTGAACGTCTTCTGCATGTTCAGATCCGTCGCCGCGTCCATGGCGTCGATGCGGTAGACGTCGATGTCGCGGCGTGCGACGGGCTGGTTGATGCCGTATCCGTCGTATATCAGGATGCCGCCCGGCTTTACTTTCGATTCGAACTTGTCCATCGACGGCTGGTTGAGGATGATGGCGATGTCGTATTCGTTCAGGATGGGCGAGCTGATGCGTTCGTCGCTCACGATTACGGTGACGTTGGCCGTGCCGCCGCGCTGTTCGGGGCCGTAGGACGGCATCCACGTCACTTCCTTGTTTTCCATCAGGCCCGAATAGGCGAGTATCTTGCCCATCGACAGTACGCCCTGTCCTCCGAAGCCGGCTATGATAATTTCCTGTTTCATTACGTATATATGTATGGTGCGGTTGTCAGTTGTTTTTTATATCTCCCGGCGGATAGCAGGGAAACATGTTTGCTTCCATCCAGCGGTTGGAGGCGTCGGGGGTCATTTTCCATCCGGAGGCGCAGGTGGAAATGAATTCGACGATGGAGGTGCCTTTTCCGGCCATGGCGTTTTCGAAGGCGCGGCGGAGTGATTTTTTTGCCCGTCGCACGGCGGCAGCGGTGTGTACGCTCTGCCGGGTGACGAGGCACGTGCCGTCGAGCAGCGCCAGCATGTCGGAGATTTTCAGCGGATGGCCGCTCAGGGCCGTGTCGCGGCCGAAAGGCGACGTCGAGGTCGGCATGCCGGGCAGGGTGGTGGGCGCCATCTGTCCGCCGGTCATGCCATAGATGGCATTGTTGACGAAGATGATGACGATGTTTTCGCCCCGGTTGGCGGCATGAACGGTCTCGGCCGTTCCGATGGCCGCAAGGTCGCCGTCGCCCTGATAGGTGAAGACCATGCGGTCGGGGTAGAGTCGCTTGACGGCTGAGGCGATGGCGGGGGCGCGTCCGTGCGCGGCTTCGATCCAGTCGATGTCCAGATAGTTGTATGCAAACACGGCGCATCCGACGGGCGAGATGCCGACGGTTTTTTCCGCCAGGCCCATGTCGTCGATCACCTCGGCCACCAGCTTGTGTATGACGCCGTGGCTGCATCCCGGGCAGTAGTGCATGGCGTTGCCGTTCATCAGCCGCGGCTTGCCGTATACGAGGTTTTCGGGTTTGATTATTTCGTTCGGTTCCATTCTTTAGAGATTCAAAAATTCAATGATTCGATGATTCAAAAACTGGTTTCAGGGGAAGAGTCTCAGCACGTACTGTACGGCGCGGAGCGCCACGGCTGCGCCACCGCAGATGTAGAACGGCAGGCGGCCGGCGACGGCAAAGAAACAGACGGCGGCCGCGACGGCGAGGATCATGAAGACGAGCGTCATCAGCTCGTCGGTATGGCTTCCGCGGTTCATTGCAGCCGTTCTTTCAGGGCGTGTACGATTTCATCGGGGGTGAAGACGATGCCGCCGAGGCGCCCGAAGTGTGCGACGGGGACTTTTTCGCCCACTGCGAGGCGGACGTCTTCGACCATCTGTCCGGCGTTCAGTTCGACCGCGAGCATTCCCCGTACGTGCCCCGCGTGTCGCGCCAGCGCTTCGGAGGGGAAGGGCCAGAGGGTGACGGGGCGCAGCAGGCCGAGGCGCAGGCCCGACGCTCGCGCCGTCTCGATGGCCTTCTGGCATATCCGCGCCGGCGAACCGAAGGCGACGAGCAGGTATTCGGCATCGTCGCACATGTATTCTTCATACCTCACCTCGGCGGCTTCGATCCGGCGGTATTTGGCCTGGAAGCGGAGGTTTTTTTCTTCCATGATGACCGGGTCAAGCTCGAGCGAGGTGATGATGTTCGGCCCGCGCGTGGCCGGCCGGCCTATGGCAGCCCACGGCGACTCGGCGGCGATCTCCGCCTCCGTGTGGCGGGGACGGAAGGGCGGGAGGACGACTTTTTCCATCAACTGTCCCACGATGCCGTCCGCCAGAATCATGGCGGGGGTGGTGTATTTGAAGGCGAGGTCGAATCCGAGCGCCACGAAGTCGGCCATTTCCTGCACCGACGCGGGTGCGAGCGTGATCAGCCGGTAGTCGCCGTGCCCGCCCCCCTTGACGGTCTGGAAATAGTCGGCCTGGCTCGGCTGAATGGTTCCCAGCCCCGGGCCGCCGCGCATGACGTTGACGATGAGGCACGGCAGGTCGGCGCCCGCGATATACGAGATGCCCTCCTGCTTCAGGCTGATGCCCGGGCTTGACGACGAGGTCATCACCCGCTTGCCCGCGCCTGCGCCGCCATACACCATGTTGATCGCCGCCACCTCGCTCTCGGCCTGCAGCACCACCATGCCGGTCGTTTCCCACGGCTTTTCGGCCATCAGCGTCTCCAGTATTTCCGACTGCGGCGTGATGGGATAGCCGAAATAGCCGTCCGTTCCGCAGCGAATCGCCGCGTGCGCGATCGCCTCGTTTCCTTTCATCAGTTTTATATCTTCCATTTGCTACAATAAACAGTGAATACAGTAAGTCACAGCCCTCAGGCCTTCGCCCGGTATACCGTCAGGCACCCGTCGGGGCAGACGACGCCGCAGTTCGTGCAGCCCGTACACGCGTCCGGCGCCGCCGCATACACGTAGTGATAGCCCCGGTTGTTCACCTCGCGCGCGTGCAGCTTCAGCACCTCGCACGGACAGGCAACTATGCACAGTTCACATCCTTTGCACCGCTCGCCGTCGACCGCGACCGCTCCTTTTACTTTTGCCATAGTACGCTTTCTATTATTAAAACATGCAAAGCTACAAAATATATTTGATTCAA
>JAIRZY010000077.1 GCA_031266995.1 Tannerella sp. | reverse complement strand
GCGAACCCGCAATAATTTCCCGCCGGAATATTGAATCTTTGAATTATTGACAATTTATGATTACTTTTGCCGCCAGATACGGATAAATCCACGTTATGCAGAAGATAAGAAATATTGCCATCATAGCCCATGTAGACCACGGCAAGACGACGCTGGTAGACAAAATGCTGCTCGCCGGAAAGCTGTTTCGCGAAGGGCACGCCGACCTCGACCAGTTTCTCGACAGCAACGACCTCGAACGTGAACGGGGGATCACGATCCTGGCCAAAAACGTGTCCATACAATATAAAGACTGCAAGATAAATATCATCGACACGCCGGGCCATGCCGACTTCGGCGGCGAGGTGGAGCGCGTGCTCAACATGGCGGACGGCTGCCTCCTGCTGGTCGACGCCTTCGAGGGGCCGATGCCGCAGACGCGCTTCGTGCTCCAGAAAGCCATCGCGCTGGGACTGAAACCCGTCGTGGTGATCAACAAGGTCGACAAGCCCAACTGCCGCCCCTCGGAGGTGCAGGAGATGGTCTTCGACCTCATGTGCCACCTCGACGCGACGGAAGAGCAGCTCGACTTCCCCACCTTCTACGGCTCGGCCAAGCAGGGATGGATGTCGACCGGCTGGCAGACGCCCTCGACCGACATCTACGCCCTGCTGGACGGCATCATCGAGCATATCCCCGCGCCGGCGACGCTCGACGGCGCCTCGCAGATGCTCATCACCTCGCTCGACTATTCGCAGTACGTGGGCCGCATCGCCGTCGGGCGCGTGCACCGCGGCGAGCTGCGCGAGGGGCAGGACATCGTGCTCTGCAAGCGCGACGGCTCGCAGGTGAAATCGAGAATCAAGGAAGTCGACGTCTTCGAGGGACTGGGGCGGACGAAGGTCGCGGCCGTACCGTCCGGCGACATCTGCGCCCTGATCGGCATCGAAGGCTTCGAGATAGGCGAAACCGTTGCCGACGCCGCCACGCCCGAACCGCTGCCGACCATCGCCATCGACGAGCCGACCATGTCGATGCTCTTCACCATCAACAACTCTCCCTTCTTCGGGAAAGACGGCCGCTACGTCACCTCGCGCCACATCCACGACCGCCTCGTGCGCGAGCTGGACCGCAACCTCGCCCTGCGCGTCGAAGAGACCGGCGCCGCCGACGCGTGGCTCGTCTACGGCCGCGGCGTGCTCCACCTCTCGGTACTGATCGAGACCATGCGGCGCGAAGGATACGAGCTGCAGGTCGGACAGCCGCAGGTGATCATCAAGGACGTCGACGGACAGAAATGCGAACCGGTCGAACAGCTCACCATCAACCTGCCCGACGCCTGCGCGAGCCGCGCCATCGACGCCGTCACCCGCCGCCGCGGCGAACTGCTGCAGATGGAGAACCGCGACGGACGCATCTTCCTCGAATTTACGATCCCGTCGCGCGGCATCATCGGCCTCAACAACCTCCTGCTCACCCTCTCGGCCGGCGAAGCGATCATAGCACACCGCTTCCTCGCCTTCCAGCCCTGGAAAGGCGTCATCGAGCGCCGGCAGAACGGATCCATCATCGCCATGGAGGGCGGCACGGCATACGCCTACGCACTGAACAACCTCCAGTCGCGCGGACGCTTCTTCGTCAGCCCCGGCGAAGACGTATACGCCGGACAGGTCGTCGGCGAGCATACCAAGGAGGGCGACCTGGTCGTGAACGTCACCAAGTCGAAAAAACTCACCAACATGCGCGCCTCCGGATCCGACGAGAAGACCTCGCTCGCCCCCCCCCTCGTCTTCAGCCTCGAAGACGCGCTCGAATACATCCGGATCGACGAATACGTCGAAGTCACCCCCCGCTTCATGCGCATGAGAAAAATCATCCTCGACGAAACCGAACGCAAAAGGCAGGGCAAGACCGCGACGGAATAAGTAAATATGAAACCGGCCTGTTCCCAAATCTTGAATTTTGAATCTTGAATTTTGAATAATGAAAAAAGAACTTATCATTCTCTGCACTCTTTTACTGATGCTGCCTGTCGTGCTTCCGGCGCAAAAGAAATACGAAGCCACGTGGGAATCCGTCGACAGCCGCCCGATCCCCGGATGGTTTACCGACGCCAAGTTCGGAATCTTCATCCACTGGGGCCTCTACAGCGTCCCGGCATGGGGGCCGCTGCCCGCCGACGGCGCCGGCGTCTACGACTGCTACGCCGAATGGTACTGGGCCAAGCTGATGGACAGGAACAGCAAAGTCAACCCGCTCTTTGTCGACTTCCACACGAAGCATTACGGAGAAAACTTCAAGTACCAGGACTTCGTGAACGGCTTTACGTGCGACATGTTCAACCCCGGCTACTGGGCGAAGCTCATCCGCGAGGCAGGCGCCCGCTACGTGGTGCTCACCTCCAAGCATCATGAAGGATTCGCGCTCTGGCCCAGCACGCACGCGTGGAACTGGAACGCGATGGACGTCGGGCCGCACCGCGACCTGGCCGGCGAACTGACCGAAGCCGTCAGGAGCGAAGGCCTGCACATGGGCTTCTACTACTCCCTCTACGAATGGTTCAACCCCCTCTACAAGTCCGACCCCGACCGCTACGTCGTCGAGCACATGCTTCCGCAGATGAAAGACCTCGTCAACCGCTACCGCCCCGACGTCGTCTGGACGGACGGCGAATGGGACTATCCCTCCGCGACGTGGCGCAGCACCGAATTTCTCGCATGGCTCTACAACGACTCGCCGGTCAGTGAAACGGTCGTCGTGAACGACCGCTGGGGCAAGGAGACGCGCAGCGTGCACGGCGGCATCTACACGACCGAATACGACCTCGTGCACGACGGCCGCATGGACGGCCGCATCTCGCACCCCTGGGAAGAATGTCGCGGCATAGGACACTCGTTCGGATACAACCGCAACGAGCAACTGGCAGACTACAGCACCTCTGAGGAACTCGTCCACCTGCTGATCGACAAAGTCGCCGCCGGCGGAAACCTCCTCCTCAACATCGGCCCGACGGCCGACGGCCGCATCCCCGTCATCATGCAGCAGCGCCTGACCGACATCGGCCGCTGGCTCGAATGCAACGGCGAAGCGATCTACGAAACGTGCGCATGGGACGCGCCGCACGAACAGGCAGACGCCGCCGTCCGCTTTACCCGCCGCGGAAACGACCTCTACGTCATCTGCACCCGGTACCCCGAAAAGCCCGTCACCGTCAAAGGCCTCTCACGCCGGCCGGCATCGGCGACACTGCTCGGCAGCAGCGCCGGCATACGCTTCTCGCAGAGCGGCGGAAACCTGACCCTCGTACCGCCGCCCCGCGACGCCGCGACGGGCGAATATGCCTGGGTATTCAAACTCCGGGACGCGCTGACGCAATAATAAACAGCGCTCTCAACATCCCCCGTCGGCGACGGGGGGGGGGACGGTGCATTCTCCGTATCCCTCTGCGCCTTCCCTGTGGAACTCCGTGTCGCTTCCTTATTCCGGCACAGCGTTCCACAGCGTTTTTCTCAACGTCCGTGCACAGAAGCGGATTTTGAATCTTTGCTTTTTTGAATCGAAGCCGTAACCGTTCCGTCACATCGCCCCGCTACCTTTGCGCCGTCAATTGCAAAAAAAAAATGCGAAACACAGGGACAACTCTCTTTTCTTTCCTCTCCGTCCGCCCCGGTCTCCAGCGGGTGCGGACGGAAATATTTTTCATCCCCCGTTTAGGGATTCCGGTATCCGGATTGTCTATTATACTGAATGTCGGAACAACGGAATTTTTGAATCTCGAATTATGAAAATAGATTTATTGCAGCGATATGTGGAAGGAAACGTCACGCCGGAAGAAGTCCGGACGGTCGTGGAGTGGCTGGACGCCGACGAAGCGCACGTGCGCGAATACATGACGCTGCATAAACTGTACGACATATCGCTGTGGAACAAAGGCACGCCGACCCGTACGGCGCAGCGCCGCCGGCCGGCGCTGCAGCGCATCGCCCTCGAATGTGCCATGATTGCAGCCGCCTGCATTGCCGTCTTCGTGTACGTACATTCTCCCCTCAGGCCCTCTCCCGCACCGCCCCCGACGGCTTTCCACACCCTCTTCGTCCCCGCCGGGCAGCGCGCCGAGCTGACGCTCCCCGACGGCACCCGCGTCTGGCTCAACGCGCAGAGCCGCCTCGTCTATCCGGCCCTCTTCGAAGACGGGAACCGCGAGATACGGCTCGACGGCGAAGGCTACTTCGAAGTCGCGCCCGACGAACGGCAACCCTTCACCGTGAAAACCGGTGAAATCGACGTCGAAGTGCTCGGCACCGAATTCAACGTCGTCGCCTACGCCTCCCGCGCCATGACCGAAGTATCCCTGCTCAAAGGCAGCGTCGCGCTGAAACCCGCCGGCTCGGAACGCATCTACCGGATGAAACCCGACGAATGTGTCCGGTGGACGGGCGGCGCCTTCTTCTCCTCCGCGATAAAGAATTACGACTACTTCAAGTGGAAGGAGGGACTGCTCTGCTTCGACGAAGCCACCGTCGGCTCGATCATGGAAAAGCTCGAACTCTACTACGACGTGAAAATCGACGTGCAAAAGCAAGACCTGTCCGCCTATTGCTATACGGGGAAATTCCGTATCCGCGACGGCGTCGAACAGGTGCTGAAGGTATTGCAACTCGAACACAGATTTTCCTACATAAAAGACAGCGAACGCAATATAATAACCATTAAATAAATCGCCTATGAAGAAAGACGGATGAAGAGCAGCCACCCGGCAAAAATGGCCGGAAAACGTCAGCATCGGGCTGACAAATGATTTCAAAATTCACTAAGTAAAAACTTAAAGAACGCACAAACAAATGAAAAAAGAATGTAACGGGCTTTTATATGCCCCATTATTACTGGAAATGAAACATCTGTACAGAATCATGAAGTGCAGTTTCATACTCTTGACGGCATGTGTCTCGCTTGCGTTTGCCGCGGAAGCCAGTCCGCAGACCGCACGCGTCAACATCCGGGTAGACAACAGGCCTGCCAGAACGGTGATCGATCAGATCGAGAGCCAGACCGACTACCTCTTTGTCTACAATCATGAAAACGTCGACGTCTCGCGCCACGTCTCCCTGCACGCCTCGAACACTCCCGTGGCCGAAGTGCTGGCGCAGGTCTTCGGGCAGTCGGACGTAATCTACGCAATGGAAGGAAACAACATCCTTCTGATGAAACGGAGCGAACCCCTCGAGCCGCAGCAGAACACGCGGCGCATCACCGGCTCGGTCATCGACGAGAAAGGCGAACCGATTATCGGCGCCAATATCGTCGAGAAAGGCACGTCCAACGGCACGGTGACGGACGTCGACGGCAACTTCTCGCTCGGCATCCAGGCCAACGCCGTACTGCAGGTATCCTACATCGGATACATCACGCAGGAAATCAGTTCGTTACCGGGGGGGGGCATTCCTCTGACTGTCAGGCTGCTTGAAGATGCCCGGGCGCTTGAGGAAGTCGTCGTCGTCGGCTACGGCGTGCAGCGGAAAGTCAATCTGACCGGCGCCGTCGACCAGGTGACTTCCGAAGTGTTCGAGCACAGGCCCATCACGAACGTCTCGCAGGGCCTTGTCGGCGCCATCCCCAATCTGAACATTGTCATGACGGACGGTAAACCCACCCAGTCGCCTTCGTACAACATCCGCGGAACGACTTCGATCGGCCAGGGCGGCAGCGCCCTCGTACTGATCGACGGCGTGGAGGGCGACCCGCGCATGTTGAACCCGAACGACATCGAAAGCATATCCGTGCTGAAGGACGCCGCCTCGGCCTCCATTTACGGCGCGCGCGCTGCCTTCGGCGTCGTCCTGATCACGACCAAATCGGCCGCCACCGGCAAAACAACCGTGAACTATACGGCCAACTTCTCGTCCAAATCGCCGACGACGACGCCCGACAACATCGTGGACTCCTATCCCTGGGCGCAGGGCTTCAGCGACGCCTGGTCGAGGTGGAACGACAACGGCACCACGCCGACAGCCGTCAACAAGACGATGAGCTTCTCGCCCGCCTACCTGGCCGAAATCAAACGCCGATGGGAAGACCCGAGCCTGCCGAGACTCGAAATCAATCCTACTACCGGAGCCTACGAGTATTACTACAGTACGGACTGGTACAAGGAACTGTACAAGGACAATTTCTTTGCGCAGGATCACAACGTGACGGTGACGGGCGGCAACGAGATGGCGTCCTACTACCTGGCCGGGCGCTACAACGGCGAGGATGGCCTGTATCGCTACAATACGGACAAATATTCGATGTATAACCTGCGCGCAAAAGGCTCCATACAGCTTCTGCCGTGGCTGCAGGCGGAAAACAATACGGAATATTCGGTCATGGGCTATCATCAGCCCATCAACGTGGGCGAAGGCAGCAATATATGGCGCAACATAGCCGACGAAGGCAACCCGCTGGCCCCGATGCTCAACCCCGACGGCTCCCTGTCGTTCCCCGCCGCCTACACGGTGGGAGACCGCTATCTGGGCAAGAGCTATGCCGACCTGCAGCAGAAAGTGTTCAAGAACAAGACGGCGTTCAAAGCCGAATTTCTCGAAAAAAGCCTGACGCTGCGTGCCGACTTCACTTACCAGAACACCGACTACGGCCACCAGCGCATACGCGTCCAGGTGCCCTACAGCCGCTACGAGGGTGTCACCGGATATACCGGTACGAACACCAACGACCTGGAGGAACGGCGGAACGCTACCGAATACATGGCGACGAACATATATGCCAACTATGTAAAATCCTTCAACAGGGCGCATAACTTCAATCTGCTGGTGGGATACAACTACGAACAGTCGGTCTATAAGAGCGTGACCATGCTGCGCAACGGCATCGTCTACGAAGACGCCCGCGACATCAACCTCGCCCTCGGCAACAACATCGCCACTACGGGAGGATACAGGAAATGGCGTATCGCAGGCGGCTTCTTCCGCGTGAACTACAATTTCAAGGAGCGCTACCTGCTCGAGGTCAACGGGCGCTACGACGGCTCGTCGAAATTCCCCGACAACCAGCAGTGGGCCTTCTTCCCGTCCGTCTCCGCCGGGTGGAGGCTTTCGGAAGAATCGTTCTGGCATGTCGACCCGAAGGCGCTCTCGAACGTCAAGATACGCGCCTCCTACGGCTCGCTGGGCAACGGTTCCATCGATCCCTACACGTTCAGCGAAAACTTCGAGATCAAGCAGTCGGAACGGATCCTCAACGGCATCAGGCCGCAGCGCACCATCCAGCCAAACGTCATCCCCAGCAGCCTGACGTGGGAAACGGCTACGACCGGAAACGCCGGCCTCGACATCAGCAGCCTGAACAACCGCCTGAACCTGACCGGCGACGTATACCGCCGCTGGACGAAGAACATGTATACCGTCGGGCCAAGCGTCCCGGCCATTTTCGGTACCGACGTGCCCAAGGGCAATTACGCCAGCCTCGAAACGACCGGATGGGAACTCTCGCTGGGATGGATGGACAGGACACAGCTCGCAGGCAAACCGTTCCAGTACAACGTACGGTTCACGATGGCCGATTCCAAATCCATTGTGACCGATTACTACAATCCTGAATACGACCTGACCAATGTGAACGAAAAGACTAATTTTTACATCGGACAGACCGTCGGCGAAATCTGGGGCTATCAGGTGGAAGGACTCTTCAGGTCGGAGGAAGAAATCGCCAGCTCGCCCTCGCAGTCGAACATCCTGGCGCACAACACGCGCCGCAACTACGTGGGCGACCTGAAGTTCAAGAACCTCGACGGCGACGACGTCATCTATCAGGGCTTGAACCGCGTGGGTAATTCGGGCGACAAGACCATCATCGGCAACAAGGAGCCGCGCTACGTCTACAGCCTCTCGCTGGGCGCCGACTGGAACGGATTCTTCCTCTCCGCCCTCTTCCAGGGCGTGGGCAAGCAGCAGTGGTATCCGTCGTCGGAAGCGCGCTTCTGGGGGCAGTACAACCGTCCGTATAACGACTATCCGCGCTGGCAGGAAGACCAGCAGTTCCGTCCGGAGCTGCAGAACTTCGACGCCTACCTGCCGCTGCTCTCAGGCTACAATGCGCAGAACGGCAACGGACAGCTACGCCTGCCCAACGACCGCTACCTGCAGAACGTCGCCTACATCCGCCTGCGAACGATGAACGTGGGCTATACCATTCCACAGAGCATGACCGAAAAAATCAAGGCCAGCAATATCCGCGTATACATTTCGGGCGAGAACCTCTGGACGTGGTCGCCGCTCTACAACCGTACGAAGGATACCGATGTGACCAGCATCTGGGGCGCCGGTTCGCAGCCGACGGGCATCGACAGCAACGACGTGCGCACCGACGGCGACGGCTATGGCTATCCGATGCTCAAGGCCATCACCTTCGGCTTGTCCGTTACTTTTTAATGAACTATAATTATGAAAGATATGAACAGATATATTCAGTACATGGCTGCCGGCGTGCTGACGCTGGCGGGCCTTGCCGGTTGCGACCTGAACGAAATGCCGCAGGCCACCGCGTCACGACAGGCCATATTCGAATCGCGGAGCGGACTGGAGCTTTATTCCAATTCGTTCTACGAACTGCTGCCCACTCCCTACGACGGAGTCTTCCAGGTGGACGACAATTCGGACCTCGTCGCCCGCAACGGCGTCGACACCCGCTTCTCGCCCAATGCCCTCAGCCCGATAACCAGCTCGGGATGGGATTGGAAAGACCTGCGCAATATCAACTATTTTATCGAGAACTGCGAGACGAGCTCCGTGCCCGAGAAGAATCACTTTCTGGGACTGGCGCGTTTCTTCCGCGCTTACTTCTACTTCACCAAGGTGAAGCGCTTCGGCGACGTGCCGTGGATCGACCGCACCATCGACGTGGCAGACGAGGCGACCCTCTACGGCCCGCGCAACAACCGCTTCGAGGTGATGGAACACGTGCTGGCAGATCTCAATTATGCGATTGAAAACATCACCGCCACGTCCGACCCGTCGTGTACGACGATCACGAAAAATGTCGTCCGCGCCTTCAAGACGCGCGTCTGCCTCTACGAGGCTTCGCTCCGCAAGTATCATCCCGGCTACGGGCAGCAGGCGTCGGCCGGCACATGGTTTCAGGAAGTGGTAAACACGGCGAACGAGATCACCGGCTTCTCGCTCCATCAGGGGCCGGACGCCTACCGCGACCTCTTCCTCCAGAAAACGCCCTATGCGGACGAAACCATCCTGAGCGTCGCGCTCGACGCCGCGCTGTCGACCTACAGCTCGCGCAACCGCAAGACCATCAGCCCGACCTACGGAAACCGTCCGTCGCTGACGCGCCGTTTCATCAACTCGTACCTGAATGTCGACGGCACGCCGTTTACCGGTAATCCGGGTTACCGGACGACGCCGTTCACCGAAGAGGTCAAGAACCGCGACCCGCGCATGGCGCAGACCATCCGCCTGGGCAGCTACCGGCGTACGGAAAACGGCGTGCCCATCATCGCGCCGCCCAATCTGGACCAGTCCTACACGGGCTATCAGATCATCAAGGGATGCTACGACGAGCGTTTCCCCTACGACGACGAGAGCCGCAACGAGAACGCCCACCTCATCTTCCGCTGGGCCGAAGTGCTGCTCAACAAGGCCGAGGCGCTGGCCGAGCTGGGACGGATGACGGACGGCGAATGGGCGGCCACCATCGGCGCCATACGCGCCCGTGCAGGCCTGACCGGTCCCTCGCTTACGCAGATGCCGACCGCGGCCGATCCCTACATGGCGGCCTTCTACCGCAACAGATTCTCCGACCCCGTCATGCTCGAAGTCCTGCGCGAGCGCGCCATCGAGATGATCTTCGAAGGCCTGCGGCCCGACGACCTCGTGCGCTGGCGCCTGGGCGAACTCTTTCAGGAGGCGGACATGAACGGCATCTACGTGCCCGGCCTCGGCGAATACGACCTCAATGAAGACGGCATCATGGACGTCTGCTTCTATCAGAACGAGCAGCCGCAGTCCACGACGCCCTCCATCATCTACGTCAACGTCACGCCCTCGACCGAATCCGGCACGCGGCAGCTCTCCGCCGGCGCGTCGGGCGAACTGATCTGGAATCCCGGTCCGCGCGAATGGCAGGACAGGAAATACCTGTACCCCGTTCCCGAAGCCGACCGCATCAAAAACCCCGCTCTGGGACAAAATCCGGGGTGGGAGTAAGCACGTGTAATCACCGCGTTACGCTGTGTACCCCTGCGCCGCCTCCCGAAAGGACGCAGGGAAAGCGCAGGGGACACAGCGTAACATTTTTAATCACTTAAAACAGTAACACAATGAAAAAAACAGGATTATTATTCATTCTGGCCATCGCGTCCGGCGCACTGCTGTCGTGCACCGGCGCGGAGCCGCTAAAGCTGAAAGTGGCCACCTACAACCTGCGGATGGATACGCCCGCAGACAGCGCAAACGCCTGGGCGTATCGCAAGGAAGCCGTCAAGGCGCTGATACGCTATCACGATTTCGACATGGCGGGGACGCAGGAGGGATACCTCCACCAGTTGCAGGGCATCTGCGAGCTGCCCGGATATGCATACGTCGGCGCCGGACGCGACGACGGTAAAGACGCCGGCGAACACTCCGCCATCCTCTACAGGAAGGACAAATTTACGGTCGTCGACTCGGGCAACTTCTGGCTGCGCGAAACGCCCGACACGCCGGGACTGGGCTGGGACGCCACGTGCTGCAACCGCATCTGCTCGTGGGCGCGATTTCGCGAAAACGGCAGCGGTGCCGAGTTCTACTTCTTCAACGTACACTTCGACCATCAGGGCGTCGTGGCGCGGCAGGAATCCGGCAAGCTGATGATTCGGAAAATCACGGAGATCGCCGCCGACGCCCCCGTAATCGTCACCGGCGACTTCAACTCGACGCCCGACACGGAGCAGATACAGGCGATGTCCGCCTTCCTGTCCGACTCGCGCAGCGTGACCGTCCAGCCCCCCTATGGCCCCGAGGGAACGTTCAACCGACGCTTCTCAAACCCGATAGGCGACAACCGCATCGACTACATCTTTGTAAACTCGGCCTTCCGCGTCGACAAATACGCCGTCCTGACCGACTACCGCGTCTTTCCCTTCTACCCCTCCGACCACCAGCCGGTGGCGGTAGAACTGTCTCTGGAATGACGGGGGAAATTTAAGATTCAAGATTTAAATGCGGGATGGAGGATATGCGCAGTGAGATTGCTGCCTTATCCTCCATTTTTCATTTCCCCTCCCCTGCGCCGGGCAAGGGATCCGTTCCGGATTTCGCGTAGAGACGCGATGCATCACGTCTCTACAACCCCGTCCCGCCACTCCACCTCTCCCCCAACCCCTCCCCACAAGCAGGGCTGTTAAGTTCTAAATAAGATATTCAAGAGTTCTATGCAATCATTAACTTTGCAAAAAAACGTTATGAGTCTAGTCGCATGTTTACAGGCAGTAGAAGCCCCCCGCCGTCCTCAGGGACAGCGTTACGGTCATGTGTCGCTGCTGCTGCCCATCATCATGGGCATCCTTCGCGGCCGGTACGGTTATC
>JAIRZY010000019.1 GCA_031266995.1 Tannerella sp. | reverse complement strand
CCCATTCCGAACAGAGAAGTTAAGCCCCGTCACGCCGATGGTACTGCGCAAGCGGGAGAGCAGGTAGCTGCCGACCCTTACAGAGAGAGCCTTTTTTCGCCGCATGGCGGAAAGAGGCTTTTTGCTTTTGGAGGGGGGGGAGAGGATTTCTCCGAAACGGATGTTGCTGATGCAGATATCGCCTCTTCGTATGACGGGAAAGATTCGGAGGTGACTTCCGAAAACAAATACGGTTTTCAGTGAAAGGGGCTGTCCAAAAGTTCCTCACGTCGTCATTGCGACTGCGAGGAACGAAGCAGGAATCTATCCAGGGATTAACAGTATTCCGGATTGCTTCGCTCGCAATGACGGGACTCGCTCCTTTTGAGACACTCCCTTTATGCGAGAGGGATAACCCTTTTTGACGGAGCGGAATGTGTCGCGTTTTCAGGTAGCGTTACGGTCTCGGATGGCCGGCGTGCTCGATATAGGTATATGCCGTCCAGCCGTTTCGGTCCGTCGCGTCCGGATTGGCGCCTCCCTTCAGCAGACGGTGCATCCTGTTTTCGTAACCCTTCATGGCCGCCCGCATCAGAGCCGTTATGCCATCTTTGTCCGCCCGGTTTACATCTGCGCCGTGTATCAGCAGTACGCCTATTATGCGGACATCCAGATAGGGAACATTGGGAGGGATATACTCGGATCATTCGGCGGCCCGCATCAGCGCCGTTGTCCCGTCACTGTCTGCAATGTTTGCATCCGCGCCGTGCTGCAGCAGGAACTTCACGGTTTCGATGGTGCCGTGTTCGGATACGTGACTCAGCAAAGTTCTGCCGGCGCGGTCTGTCGCGTTTATATCCGCACCGTTTTCCAGCAGGAGCTTCATTATTGATTCATTATGGAACGAGGAAACCAGTGCGTCTCCATTCATAGCCTTCGCATCGGCGCCATGCGACAGGAGAATCCGCACTGTTTCGGTGTGGCCTTTTTCGACTGCATAAAGCAGCGCTGTCCGGCCTCCGCTGTCCGCCGCGTTCACATTTGCACCATGCGTCAGCAGAAACTCCACTACTTTGACCTGACCTTTTTCGGACGCCTCCATCAACACCGTCCGGCCCTCTTTATCCGCAACATTCGGATCTGCACCTTTCGACAGCAGGAACTGCATTATTTCGGTATGACCTTTTTCGAATATCCGGCGAAACAAATCCGTAGCGTCCATTTTGGCCCCGTGCGTCAGCAGAAGTTCCACTATAGCGATGTGACCGGACTCAACGGCCTTCGTCAGCGCCGTCTGATCTGTAGTATCATTTGCATTGGCCCCGTGCGCCAGCAAAAGCTCCACTATAGCAGTGTGACCGGACTCGACGGCCTTCATCAGCGCCGTCTGACCCGAAAGGTCTGTAACATTTGCATTGCCCCCGTGCGCCAGCAGAAGTTCCACTATAGCGATGTGACCGGATTCGACGGCCTTCATCAGCACCGTCTGACCCGAAAGGTCTGTAACATTTGCATTGGCCCCGTGTGCCAGCAGAAGCTCCGTCATACCGGTGTGACCGAACTTGACGGCTTTCGTCAGCGCCGTCTGACCCGAAATGTCTGTATCATTTGCATTGGATCCGTGCGCCAGCAAGAGTTCCACGATTTTGGTGTGATTCTTACATGCTGCCTCCGTCAGCGCCGTCCCACCGGAAGAAGTTGTAGCATTTACATCGGCACCGTGCGCCAGCAAGAGTTCCACGATTTCGGTGTGACCGTATCCGGCTGCTTCCGTCAGCGCCGTCTCTCTGGAAGAAGTTGCAGCATTTACATCGGCCCCGTGCGCCAGCAGAAGTTCCACTACGTCAATGCGACCGAATAAGTCGACGGCCTCCGTCAGCGCCGTCTTACCGAAAGACGCTGTAATATTTACATCGGCGCCGTGTGCCAGCAGAAACTTCACCATGTCAGTGCGACCGCGTCCGGATGCCACCATCAGCGCCGTCCCACCGGAGGAAGTTGCAGCATTTACATTCACATCGTACGCCAGCAGAAACTTCACCATGTCGGTGCGACCGTCCCCGGCGGCATCCACCAGCGCCTTCGGACCCCAGGAATCCGTAACAGTTGCACCGTGCGCCAGTAAGAATTTCGCTACCCCGGCATAGCCCAGGAAGAGAGCCTTCGCCAGCGCTGTCAGGCCACAGTTATCCCGGCTGTTCACATCCGCGCCATGCCTCAGCAGGTACTCCGCTATCCGGGTCTGACCGTTCTTGAGTGCAAGAAGCAGCGCCTCTCCACCTTCAATGTTCACATCCGCGCCGTGCGCCAGCAGGAGTTTCACGATGTCGATGTGCCCATTCTTTGAAGCAAATGCCAGTGCCGTCTCGCCGCTTTCTCCCGTCACGTTCGCGTTTGCGCCGTGCGTCAGCAGGAGTTTCACGATTTCGGTATGGCCGTGCCATGCCGCCCCCATCAGCGCCGTTCGGCCTTCCCGTTCCCGTGCCTCCATGTCCGCCCCGTGCGCCAGCAAAAGCTTCACCATTTTGGCATGGCCTTCCTCGGATGAATAAATCAGTGGCGTAAGATCGAATTTTTCATGTATATGCAGTGACGAGTCCGTGTCATTCACGTCCACGGCGCCGCGTTTCAGCATATTTTCTACCGATGATACGTCTCTCGCATATACCGCATTCCAAAACTCTTCTTTTCTCATTTTTGTCCAAATACCCATATCCGTCATTTTTTAAAGTGAATCCGTTTTTTATTCAGAGTGCAAACCGTAGCCAAATCTATCATGTCTTCACAAAACATTTTTCCGGTTCGGGAGTGTTTCTTTTGTTTACAATGCAAAGATATTACTTTTTGGGAACTCCTGAAGACCTTTCCGGAACTCCGAAAAACCTTTTGGGAACTCCAAAAAACATTTCCGGAACTCCGAAAAACCTTTTTGGAACTCCAAAAAACATTTCCGGAACTCCGAAAAACTTTTTGGGAACTCCGAAAAACATTTCCGGAACTCAAAAAAACTTTTTGGGAACTCCAAAAAACATTTTCGGAACTCCGAAAAACATTTCCGGGACGGGAAGTCGCCGTTTATCCATCCCCCGGAATGGATCCGGCGGTGCATTATATCAGACTGTTTGCCATGCCATGCCTCTCTCTTCCGTCTCTGCGCCGTGTGGCGTGCGGAAGGGCAGGGCGCCGGGGTATGGAGGTTCGGACGGGACGGGATTCAAATTTTTTTTATATCCCCTGTAAGGGATTTGCGGCTGCGGAGGCTATACAGTAATAAAGCCTGAATATGAAGAGTCAGATGAGCCGGGAGGATGAGTCCCGAATCGGCGCCTTCTACCGCGAGCGGTGGGAAAATGTGGCGGACGGGGAGATGCCTCCCGATGTCGGGGAACGGATATTTCGCGCCATACGGAGGCGGATGAACGACGTGGGTCGCCGTCGCATCGCGGCGGGACTGGCGCGCTATGCGGCGGCCGTGCTTGCGGGCGCGGCGGTCAGCACGGCGGTTCATCTGTCTTCCGGCCGTGCGGCGCCGGACGCGGAGCTGGCAAAGGACTGTTTCACCGTCTTTTCAGACAAGGGGCAGCGCTCGAACGCGACCCTCCCCGACGGGACGAAGGTGTGGCTCAATTCACATTCGAAGATCACGTATCCGCGCGACTACGGCGTTTGCGAGCGCGTGCTGTCGCTGACGGGCGAGGCTTATTTCGAGGTGGCGAAGGATTCGGCGAAGCGCTTTCTCGTCAATGCGGGCGAGATGACGGTGGAGGCGCTGGGCACGGCCTTCAACGTGAAGGCGTATGACGAAGACCGCGAGATCGTGACGACGCTCTTCAGCGGAAGCGCGCAGGCGACCGTCAGCGACAGGACGCTCACGCTCAAGCCCGAACAGTATGCGACGTTCGACCGCGAGAGGCGCGTCCTGACCTCGCGCACGGCGGAGAACGTGTCATACGCCGCCATGTGGCGCGACAACGAGCTGTCGTTCGACCGGCAGACGATGGACGAGATAGCCGTCATGTTCAACCGGCTGTACAACGTCACGATTCATTTCGAATCTGAACGTATCCGTCACTACCGCTTCTCGGGCGTCATCAAGAACAACAGTCTGGACAACGTGATCGAAATTATCAGCCTGACGGCGCCCGTCTCCTACCGCTGCGTGGGCGATACGGTCTATTTGAGCGAGAAGAAATAAAAACGGAATGAAAGAAATATGGATTGTCGAACTGTATAAAAACGAGTTGCCTATGAAATAGAACCCTGAAAAACAAAAAAGGGGACCGGTTCCCGGAGGAATCCGCCCCTGTCGGACGACTTTTTGCAGGTTTAAAACCGTACACGTACCGGCGCGGCCGCGAGGCAGTCGGACCGGACTGTCCGCCGGGTCGGCGATGCAGGCGGTTTCGTCCTGCAAGGTTACTGAAATTAATTATATAAAATCTAAAACACAACCAAAATGAGTAACATCAAGCAAATTCTATTGCGGGTGATGCTGTGCGGCGTACTGCTGACTTTTTCAGGCTATGCGACGGCGATTGCCCAAATTTCACTTTCTGTTGAAAACAAGACCATGCGGGAAGTGATCAAAGATATTGAAAAAACAAGTGACTACCGCTTCTTCTACAACGACGATTTGCCCGGACTCGCGGCCAACGTCTCCGTCCGGATCGGAGAAGGATCGATAGTCAATGTAATGAACCAGTTGGCTGCACAGGCCGACATCGCCTACCTGATAAGGGACAACAATCAGATTGTCCTCTCGTCCGTCGCCGCAGTTCCGCAGCAGAGCGGCCGGCGAATCACGGGCAGGGTGATAGACGTGAACGACGAACCGGTCATCGGCGCCAATATTATGGAAAAAGGAACGTCGAACGGTACGGTGACGGATGTGAGCGGCAACTTCTCGCTGACCGTGGCAGAGAATGCCGTCCTGCAGGTCTCCTTTATAGGGTTTACAACGCAGGAAATCAGCGTTTTGTCCACGGGGGGGGGCATTCCCCTGACAATCAGGCTGCTGGAAGACATGCAGGCGCTGGACGAAGTGGTGGTCATCGGCTACGGTACGGTTCGTAAGATCGACATGACCGGCGCCGTAGGCTCCGTAAAGGGCGACGACATCAAGTCGCAGGGCGTGAGCGACATCACCAACTCGCTGCAGGGCCGGCTGCCCGGCGTGACGATCGAGGCCGGCAGCGGAACGCCCGGCTCCGGCGCGCTGGTGCTGATCCGCGGCGTGGGCACGTTCGGGAACGCCAATCCTCTGTATCTGGTAGACGGCGTGCCGGTAGACAACATGAGTAACATCCCGGCCAGCGACATCGAATCGCTGAACATCCTCAAGGATGCTTCGGCGGCAGCTATCTACGGCTCGCGCGCTGCCAACGGCGTGATACTGGTCACCACGAAAAGCGGTGCGGCCGGTACGCCCCGGATAAGCTTCGACGCCAATGCGGGATTCCAGAACCTGGCGCACAAGGTGGACGTCCTGAACGCCGAGGAATGGGCGAACGTCAGCAACGCGGCGCACGACGCGGCAGGCCTGCCGCGCCTCGACATTGCCCAGAATCCAGCCTCGCTGGGCGAGGGCACCGACTGGCAGGACGTGGTGTACCGCACGGGCGTGATGCAGCAGTATCAGTTGGGAATATCCGGCGGAACGGACGTGGTAAAATACAGCGTGACGGGCGGATACAACAAGCACAAGGGGATTGTGGAAACTTCGGGATACAACCGCTACAACGTGCGGCTGAAGACGGAAGTGACGAAGGGAATCCTCAAGTTCGGCGAGACGTTCATGGCCGTCAATCAGCGCTGGGGCAACCTGGTGACGCCCGGATGGGGGAGCAAGTCCGATGCCGTCGGCGCGAGCCTGGTCATGATACCCGTGTTCGACGTCTATGATCCGGATGCGATAGGAGGCTTCGGCGGCGCGTATGGCTCGGTCGTGAATATCGGAAACCCGCTTGCCCAGCTCAAGCTGCGCGACAACAGCCGGTCCGGTGTGAACCTGATCAACAACACGTATGCCGAACTGGCGATACTGCCCTACCTGAAATACAAGTTCAACGTCGGCTACACGCGGAATATCATCAACACCTACGACTACACGCACCGCTACACGGTCGGCACGCTGTATACCAATCCGCTCAACAGCCTGACGGAGGCGAGGATCGACAACTCGACCATCCTGCTGGAAAACACGCTGACGTTCGACCGGAAAATCGGGCGGCACAACATTCAGGCGCTGGCCGGCTACACGTACCAGAAATACAACTATTCCTACTGGACGATGAGCAACCGCGACATACCGGACGGGATCTACGTGCTGGATGCCGCTCGTGCGACCCCGACTGCGGGAGGCAACAGGAATGAATACATCCTGCTCTCCACACTGGGGCGCATCATCTATTCCTTCGACGACAAGTATCTGCTGACGGCCACGTTTCGCCGCGACGGTTCTTCGCGCTTTGCGAGCGTCAATCAGTATGGTAACTTCCCCTCCATCGCCCTTGGGTGGAACCTGTACAGGGAGGATTTTTTCAACAACGCGGGCCTTGGTGACATCTTCTCCAACCTGAAGATACGGGGGAGCTACGGTGTGCTGGGAAATCAGGAAATCGGGAACTACCTCTACAGTGCGTCCATCGCCAACAACCTGAACTACATCATCGGTACGGATCAGCATCGCTGGGTGGGAGGCATACAGACGAACTATGCCACGCCGGACATACGCTGGGAGACCACGCGCACGTTCAACGCCGGTCTCGACATTTCGTTTTTCAACAACGCCCTGTCGGGGACGATCGACTATTTCGACAAGATGACGCACGACATTCTGCTGAACGTCCCCATCCCCATCTCGGCCGGCGCGGGCACCAACCCGACGATGAACGCCGGTAAGATGAGCAACCGGGGCATCGAAGTGGGGATCAACTACAACGGCACGGCGGGCAAGCTGAGCTACAACATCTACGGCACGGCCTCGCACGTGAGGAACAAGGTCATCGAGCTGGGCACGGGCACGCAGCAGATGTTTGGTAGCGCGCCCACGCTCTTTGCCGCCGCTGCTACCGTGGCGCAGGCCGGAGGCGAGGTAGGCGAATTTTATCTCCGCCAGATGATCGGCATCTTCCAGTCCGACGAGGAGGCACGCGCCTACACGAAGGATGGCGCCATGATTCAGCCCTACGCCAAGGCGGGAGACATCAAGTTTTTCGACGCCAACAACGACGGCACGATCAACGACCTCGACCGCGTGAACTGCGGCTCGCCCTTCCCCGACATCGAGTACGGCCTCGGATTCAACCTCCGCATGTATGGCATCGACCTTGCCGCCTATTTTCACGGCGTGTCGGGCAACAAGATATACAACGGCATGAAGCAGGAGCTGGAAGGGATGAACTTCGAGCAGAACTATTCGAAGTCTACGCTGAACGCCTGGACGCCGCAGAACACGAACACGAGCGTGCCGCGCGCCGTCATCAACGACCCGAACTACAATTCCTACACCTCGTCGCGCTTCCTCGAAGACGGCGCCTACCTGCGACTGAAAACGCTGCAGGTCGGATACACCTTCGACGAATCCCTGCTTCGGACGGTGAAGGTACGTTCGCTGCGCGCCTTCATCAGCGCCGACAACCTGCTTACGTTCACCAACTATTCGGGCTTCAATCCCGACCTGGGCGGGCTGGGGCGGTTCGGCTCCACGAGCAATATCCTCAACCGGGGCGTGGAATTCAGCGACAACGGCTCCTATCCGCTGGCGCGCACCGTTTCATTCGGAATACAACTCACACTGTAATACTTACTCATCATGAAAAAGATAGCTATATTCATATTTCTCATTGTGACGCTGACGGGATGCGACAGCGACATACTGAACCTGACCAATCCCAACATGGTCACGACGCAAACCTTCTGGAAGACGGAAGAAGACGTGCTGAGCGGCATCACGGCGACATACAGCCTGATGGCGACGACCGAACAGATGTGGGGAAACCGCGGCATCCTGATCTTCAACGGCCGGGGCGACGACCACTTCCTGCGCAACGACATGCAGCCCGTCTATCAGGCCACGTCGTTCACCAACACGCCGGACAATACCGAAGTGCGCAACCTCTTCTCCGTCCCCTACCGGATGATATTCCGGGCGAACCAGGTCATCGAATCCACGCCCGGCGTCGAGGGACTCGGCGAAAGCGAGAAGGCCGTCTACATCGGCGAGGCCAAATTCCTGCGCGCCCTCTGCTACTTCATGCTCGTCACGAACTGGGGCGACGTGCCCCTGCGGCTGACCGTGCCCCAAAGCCGCGACGACTACTTCGTCAAGCAGTCTTCGCAGGCCGAGGTGTGGCAGCAGATTATTGCCGACTTCAAGGCGGCGGCCGACGTGCTGCCACTCTCGTACCCGTCCAACTTCGTCGGACGTGCGACCAAAGGCGCCGCGCTCGCTTTCCTGGGCAAGTCCTATCTCTACACCGGAGACTGGGCAAACGTGGTCTCGACCCTCACGCCTCTCACACAGACGCCCTACACGTACAGGCTGATGGACAATTTCGGCGACAACTTCATCAAGACGACGGAAAACAACGCAGAGTCCATCTTCGAAGTACAGTTTCAGGACATCTCCGGTCTGGGCGGCTCCGGCCACACGAGCGCGCAGATGATCGCCCCCTCCGAAGTGCGCGGATGGTTTCAGACCTATCCGACCAACAAACTCTTCAACGAGTTTCAGATAGAGAAGACGGTCGACGGCGAGCTGGACCCCCGGATGTATGCCACCCTCGTATGGGACTACGAAGGCGCCACGTTCTACAACCTCCCCTTCTCCGACTTTCAGACCCCCTTCCCGCAGTATATCGCCCGGTTCAAGAAGTATCAGAACTACGACCAGGACACGGAATACGTCGGCTCGGCCGGTTCGACCGGATATTCGGACAACAACGAACGCATCATGCGCTACGACTACGTCCTCCTCATGCTCGCCGAAGCGCACACCATGCTCGGGCAGCTCAGCGAAGCCAACAACTATCTCAAGCCCGTCCGCGGGAGAGCGCATCTGGACGAGAGCAAAACCGACGGCTACGGCCAGAATGAAATGATGGCCGAAATCCGTCATCAGTGCATGCTCGAATTCGTACGCGAAGGGCAGCGCTTCTACGACCTGCGCCGCTGGGGCATCCTCAAGCAGGAGATAATGGACAGCGACAAGGAAGGCAGGGAATTTTTCGTCGAAGGCAAGCACGACTATTTCCCCATCCCCCAGGACGAAATAAACGCCAACCCGCTGATCGAGCAAAACCCCTACTGGAAATAATTCCCGCCGGGAAATCCACCGCCCGAACGCGGTGCACACATGGAAGATGGAGGCCTGAAAATGGCCTCCATTTTTTTTATCCCTGACCTTACCGTATACAAAGCCGTTCCGCGCAAAATATGACACATTCCCCCAGGCTTGCGGGACGCTTCCCCGGGTTTTCGGAACATGTTCCGGAATGATACATATCATATCCTTTATAATCCCGCAGGGATGACATTTTAATAACCGTATGCGTCAGCGTATGGACGGGTTCTCCATGTGCGGAAACCTTGCCGCAAATTGCGGGATACTTTCCCCACGTGCGGAAACCTCGCCGCAAATTGCGGGATACTTTCCGCACGTGCGGAAATCTCACCGCAAGTTGCGGGATACTTTCCCCGCGCGCGGAAACCTCGCCGCAAGTTGCGGGATACTTTCCGCGCATGCGGAAACCTCGCCGCAAGTTGCGGGATACTTTCCGCACGTGCGGAAACCTCGCCGCAAGTTGCGGGATACTTTCCGCGCGTGCGGAAACCTTACCGCAAGTTGCGGGAGACTTTCTCCCGTCGGGACTTCGGCCGGTACGTAACGTGAGTTCATAATTCACTCCCCATTCCTGCGGGCAGCCGCCGGCCGGTCTGCGGACGGGTTGCGGAATATGCCGCCGGCCCGGCGCCGCGATTTTTTTCTCTTTCCGATTCGAAATCCATATAAAAAACCTACCTTTGCGGCCGAAATAACAAGCAAAAAAACAGTGTCACATAAAATTGATACGCCGCTGATGCGGCAATATTACGAGATCAAGGAGAAGCATCCCGATGCGATTCTGCTGTTTCGCGTGGGTGATTTTTATGAGATGTACGGGCAGGACGCCGTGACCGGCGCCGGGATTCTGGGCATCGTGCAGACGAGGCGGGCCAACGGCGTGTCGGTCGACGTCGAGATGGCGGGCTTTCCGCATCATGCGCTGGACACGTACCTTCCCAAGCTCGTGCGCGCCGGCCGGCGCGTAGCCATCTGCGACCAGCTCGAAGACCCCAAGCTGACGAAGAAACTGGTCAGGCGCGGCGTGACGGAACTGGTCACACCCGGCGTTTCCATCAACGACAATATACTGGTGCATAAGGAAAACAATTTTCTCGCCGCCGTTCATTTCTCGAAAAACCGCTGCGGAGTGGCGTTTCTCGACATCTCGACGGGCGAGTTTATGACCTCCGAGGGGACGAAGGAAGACGTCGACAAGCTGCTGAGCAACTTTATGCCCAAGGAAGTACTCGTGCGGCGCGGCCTGCGCAAGCGCTTCGACGACACGTTCGGATACCGCACGAGCCTCTTCGAGATGGAAGACTGGGCCTTCACGCCCGACACGTCCGGCGAGCGCCTGCTCAGGCATTTCGCGACCGGCAGCCTCAAAGGTTTCGGCGTGGGCGACCTGCCGCTGGGCACCGTCGCCGCGGGCGTCATCCTGACGTATCTCGACCAGACGCATCACACGCAAATATCGCACATCACGAAGCTTACCCGCATCGAGGAGGAACGCTTCGTGCAGCTCGACAAGTTCACGATCAGGAATCTGGAACTGGTGCACCTGCTGAACGAAAACGGGAAGACGCTCGTCGACGTGCTCGACAAAACCTCGTCGCCGATGGGCGCGCGCCTGCTGAAGAGGTGGATTCTTTTCCCGCTGACGGACATCCCGTCCATCTGCCGGCGGCAGGACGCGGTCACCTGCTTCCTGCGCCACACCGAAACGAGGGCGCGGCTGGACGAACTCATCGGCGAGACGGGCGACCTGGAGCGGCTTGTCTCGAAGGTCTCCGTCGGCAGGATTTCGCCGCGCGAAGTAGTGCAGTTGCGGGTCGCGCTGCAGGCCATCGAGCCGATCCGCACGCTTTGCACGGAGAGCGACGACGCGGAGCTGCAGCGCATCGGCAGCAGGCTGGACCCCTGCCCCGACATCCGCGACCGCATCGCGCAGTCCCTCGCGAACGACCCGCCCGCGCTCGTCCACAAGGGCGGCATCATCGCCCGCGGCGTCCATCCCGAGCTGGACAGCCTGCGCGACCTCGCCTTCTCGGGCAAAGACTACCTGCTGCAGATCCAGAAGCGCGAAAGCGAGCGTACCGGCATATCGAGCCTGCGGATCTCGTACAACAGCGTCTTCGGATACTACATCGAAGTGCGCAACGCGCATAAGGACAAGGTGCCGCCCGACTGGATACGCAAGCAGACGCTGACGCAGGCCGAGCGATACATCACCGAAGAACTGAAGTTGTATGAAGAAAAAATCCTGACGGCCGAAGACACGATTCTCACACTCGAGGCGCAACTGTTCGGCGAGCTGGTGGGCGAAATGGCAAAATACGTGCAGCCCGTACAACTGGACGCACAGCTCATCGCGCAGCTCGACTGCCTGCTCTCGTTTGCCAAGACGGCGCTGAACAGGCATTACACCTGTCCCGTGCTGGACGATTCGGACGTGATCGACATCAGGGCGGGGCGTCATCCCGTCATCGAATGTCAGTTGCCGCCCGAATCGCCCTATGTCGCCAACGACATCTACCTCGACCGCCGCAAGCAGCAGATACTGGTGATCACGGGGCCGAACATGTCGGGCAAGTCGGCCCTGCTCCGGCAGACGGCGCTCATCACGCTGATGGCGCAGACGGGCAGCTTCGTGCCGGCCGAGAGCGCACGCATCGGGTTTGTTGACAAAATCTTCACGCGGGTAGGCGCGTCCGACAACATCTCTGCCGGCGAATCTACCTTCATGGTCGAAATGAACGAATCGGCAAGCATACTGAACAGCATCTCGCCGCGCAGCCTCATACTCTTCGACGAGCTGGGACGCGGGACGAGCACCTACGACGGCATTTCCATCGCGTGGGCGATCATCGAATATATACACGAGCACCCGACGGCTTCGGCTCGCACCCTTTTTGCCACCCACTATCACGAGCTGAACGAGATGGAACGCTCGTTCAGGCGCATCCGCAACTTCAACGTGAGCGTCAGGGAGGCGGGCAACAAGGTCATCCTCCTGCGCAAGCTCGAACCGGGCGGTAGCGAACACAGTTTCGGCATACACGTCGCAAAAATGGCGGGCATGCCCAAAAGCATCGTCAAGCGCGCCGGCGAGATACTCAAACAGCTCGAAAGCGACAGCCGCCAGGCAGACGTCAAGAGCAAGCCCGTCGGGCAGATTGCTGCCGGAGGCGAAGGCTACCAGTTAAATTTCTTTCAACTGGACGACCCTGTCCTCAGCCGTATACGCGACGAAATCGCCCATATCGACGTGAACAATCTCACGCCGCTCGAGGCGCTGAACCGGCTCGGCGAAATCAAGAAAATCGTGAACGGGAAGTAATTCAATATTCAATATTCCGGAATGGCAACCGAATGACGGTGCAGCGGAATCTCGAATCTTTGAATCTTAAATCTTGAATTTTGAATCTTCGCTCCGTGCAGCCTTTCCGGCCGGATTTGCATCTTCTATTTGTATCAATAATATGTAGTCATGATAAAGAAAATCACAGTGGCCGTTTCTGCCCTCCTGCTGTTCGGTTCGGCCTCTTCTCCTTATGGAAACCGTCCCTGGGACGGAGCGTATTCGCCTGTATTTATTGAAAGATCGGAACTGGAGCGCTCCGTCTCGTACCGGGACGGCGGACGCAGTCCGGTCAACCCCGGAAAGATTTATTACCGCGCTCCCTATATCTTCATCAACGAGCGATACCGGGGGATCCACGTGATTAATAACAGCGACCCGTCGCACCCCGTGAACGAGGGCTTTATCGTGGCGCCGGGATGTACCGACATGGCGATGAAGGGCGACATTCTGTATATCGACAATGCGGTCGACCTCGTCGCGTTCGACTTTGCGGCGAAGACCGTGACCGAACGCATCCGCAACGTCCTGCCCGAGCCGGCCGCTCCCGACAAGTCGGTGTATTACGGCAGCAGACCCCGCGACTTCGTCCTCGCGGGATGGGAAAAAGTAACCGCTCGCAACCCGGAATGATGATGGAAGCGATACAGTACTTCATTGCGCGCACAGCCTGCTGCGCGCTGGCAGGCGTCGCCGTTCTGTTTTTCGCCTGCACGGATTCTACGTCTTCGTCCGCGCCGTCCGTCGACGGAGGCATCGGGCAGGGCGGCTCGATGGCGCGCTTCACGATCAGCGGCAACTATCTCTATACGGTGAACGACAGTCAACTGTCTGCGTTCGACATCTCCGCCCCCGACAGGCCGCAGCACCTGCCGCAGAAAACGCAGTATATGGACGCCGGCATCGAGACGATATTCTCGATGGACACGCTCCTGTTCGTCGGCTCGCAGACGGGGATGTATATCTACAATGTGACGCGCGACGGCTTTCCGCAGCCGATGTCATACGAGCCGCATATCGCGAGCTGCGACCCGGTGGTGGCCGAAGGCCATTATGCGTACGTGACGCTCAATTCCGAAAATACGTGGTGCGGGCGCGCGGTCAACGAGCTGCGCGTCTATGACATTTCAGACCTCTACCATCCGCGGCTCGTGCATACGGAGACGGGCTTCCGTCATCCGCGCGGGCTGGGCGTCGACGGCGACCGGCTGTTTGTCTGCGACGACGGGCTGCGCGTCTTCGACGTGTCCAGTCCCGGCCGCCCGCTATGGATCGACGACCTGACGCATCTTCCCGAAGCGCGCGACATCGACGCGTACGACGTCATCCCCCTCGGCGGGACACTGCTGCTGACGGGCGCGAACGGGCTGTACCAGTTTGATTACAGCGGCGAGAGGCTCGTCTTCGTCAGTAAAATAGAAGTCTCACCCGAACAGCATGACGGTTATGAAAGGTAGTCTGTTTCTCCGCATACTGATCATGGCCTGCACCCTTCTGCCGGCATGCGCTGCGGCACAGGGGACGCCGCGCACGGACGGGTACGGACACAGCCTTGCCGTCCAGCCGCTGTATATCTTCAATCAGGGCGTGCGCGTCGACTACGAGCGGCAGTTGAGCAGCCCGTATCACTGGCTGCAGGTCAGCGGGAAGGGGTACTACATGCACAGGGCGGACGACGCCGGCCTCCTGACGCTCCTTTTCGGCGACGACCGCATCGAGACGCTGAGCGGCGCCGGCGCCGAGCTGAACTACAAGTATTTTTTCCTCAAGCGGCGACACCTGTACGTATCGGCCGGCCTGTCGTACGGATATTTTCATACGAAGCTGCACGGGGTTGATTTCTCCGGCTTTCGCGAGGACGACCTGACGCTCTACAGGCCGCACTACCGCCTGCAGTCGCAGGACTTCAACCGGGCGGGATTCAATACATTTTTCGGTATTCAGACGTCTCCCTACAGGCGTTTTTTCGTCGACGTCTATGCCGGCGTCGGCTATGCCCGCAGCTTCTACGACCGCAGCCGGTATTATCCCGACACCGGCAATATGAACGGCCTGAGCTATAGCGGCCCGACGGTTACGGCCGGGGTGCGGATCGGGATACGGTTCTGATTCGATATTCGGGGTTTGGCGTCCGGGACTTGACGTCCGGGAATGTTAATTATGCCTTAAAATCACATCGAACGGGGCTGTTTTTCCGTTATCTTTATACCTTTGATAACTCAAATGGAATGAAGGGAAGCGGGAGCGGAACAGGTTTGATGTTGAATTTTAAATCTTGAAGATTGAATCCTTTATGGTACGGAAGTATGATTTTCTGGTGATAGGATCGGGCATTGCGGGCATGAGCTTCGCGTTGAAGGTGGCAGACAGAGGTGCGGTGGCTCTGGTCTGCAAGTCGGGCCTGGAGGAGGCGAACACGTATTTCGCGCAGGGCGGCGTGGCATCGGTCACGAACCTGATTACGGACAATTTCGAGAAACATATCGAGGATACGATGATTGCGGGCGATTATCTGAGCGATCGCAGCGCGGTAGAGATGGTTGTGCGCAACGCGCCGCAGCAGATCGGCGAGCTGATAAGCTGGGGGGTGGATTTCGACCGCGACGAGGACGGGAATTTCGACCTGCACCGCGAGGGGGGCCATTCGGAGTTTCGCATCCTGCACCACAAGGACAGTACGGGCGCCGAGATTCAGGACAGCCTCATTCGCGCCGTCAAACGGCATCCGGGGATTACGATATACGAGAACCACTTTGCGATCGAGATCCTTACGCAGCATCATCTGGGCGTGGAAGTGACGCGGCAGACGAAAGACATACAGTGTTTCGGCGCCTACGTGATGGATCTGCGCACGGGCGAAATCGCTGCGTTCCTCTCGAAGGTGACGCTGATGGCCACGGGCGGCGTGGGCGCCGTATACCGGACGACGACCAATCCGCTGGTGGCGACGGGCGACGGCATCGCGATGGTGTACCGCGCCAAGGGGACGGTGAAGGACATGGAGTTTGTGCAGTTCCACCCCACGGCGCTCTATCATCCGGGCGACCGCCCGTCGTTTCTCATTTCCGAGGCCATGCGGGGCTACGGCGGCGTGCTGCGCACGCTGGACGGGCAGGAGTTCATGCACAAGTATGACCGCCGCCTCTCGCTCGCGCCGCGCGACATCGTGGCCCGCGCCATCGACAACGAAATGAAGAACCGGGGCGAGGATCACGTCTATCTCGACGTGACGCACAGGGACGCCGGCGAGACGCGCCGCCACTTTCCGAACATCTACCGCAAGTGTCTCGACCTCGGCATCGACATCACGCGCGACTGCATCCCCGTGGCCCCCGCCGCCCATTACCTGTGCGGAGGAATCAAGGTCGATCTCGACGGGCAAAGCTCGATCCTCCGCCTCTACGCCGTCGGCGAATGCGCCTGCACGGGGTTGCACGGCGGCAACCGCCTGGCGTCGAACTCTCTCATCGAGGCGGTCGTATACGCCGACGCCGCGGCGCGGCACAGCCTGCAGGTCATCGACCGCTACGGCTATCAGGACAGCATCCCCGCGTGGGACGACAGGGGAATGCGCTCGCCCGAAGAGATGGTGCTCATCACGCAGAGCATCCGCGAAGTGGGGCAGATCATGTCTACATACGTCGGCATCGTACGCTCGAGCCTGCGCCTGAAACGGGCATGGACGCGCCTCGACATCCTCTACGAGGAAACCGAAAGCCTCTTCAAGCGCTCGATCGCGTCGAAGGATATCTGCGAGCTGCGCAACATGATCAACACCGGCTACCTCATTATGCGGCAGGCCATCGAGCGGAAGGAAAGCCGCGGACTGCATTACACGCTCGACTATCCGCCGCCGGGCGGAATACCGGAATGAGCCGGCCCGCAATCAATATGGACAAGGTGAGGCAGGGCGACCGGACGGCGTTTCACGACTTTTTCACCCTCCTCTATCCGCAACTGATGGTGCTCGCGTGCCGTTTTGTCGACCGCGAGACGGCCTGCGACATCGTGCAGGACGTCTTCGCTTCATACTGGGAGCGCA
>JAIRZY010000229.1 GCA_031266995.1 Tannerella sp. | reverse complement strand
TTCACGACGGCGCTCAGCATCGTGGCCATGTGGATGCTGGCGCACCGGTATATGGAGCAGTGGCTGCTGTGGGCCGGCGTCAATGCCGTGTCGACCGGCCTCTTTCTCTGGCGCGGACTGTATCCGACCGCCGGCCTGTTTGCGGTATATGCCGTCGTCTCGGTCTTCGGGTACCTGAAGTGGCGGCGGCAGTTCATGATTCAATAGCCTGCGATGCTTGCCTGCGCCGATTTCTTTCCGGAAGATCCGGCGGGGGCTGTCTCCAAAAGGGTCGAGTCCCGTCATTGCGAGGGCGCAGCCCGAAGCAATCCGGTGATTAATATTATTCCGGATTGCTTCGCTTCGCTCGCAATGACGACGCGAGAGACTTTTGGACAGCCCCTGCCAGCCGCTCCGGGAGACTTACATATACGATATGAAACCTTGCCAGCCGCTCCGGGAGACTTACATATACGATATGAAACCTTGCCGGACGCTCCGGGAGACTTGCATATACGATATGTAACCTCGCCGCCTGCGTCGGGAGACTTACATATACGATATGAAACCTCGCCGCTTGCGTCGGGAGACTTACATATACGATATGAAACCTTGCCGCTTGCGTCGGGAGACTTACATATACGATATGAAACCTTGCCGTCGCTCCGGGAGACGCCGAAGGTGTCCAATACGGATAACCCCGAGCAAGCGGAGCGCAGCTCGGGGTAGAGACGCGATGCATCGCGTCTCTACGGGAATCCGGGGCAGGCAGGGGCGACCCTGTGTGGTCGCCCTTGCCGGCGATTGTGCGACCCCACAGGGTCGCCCCTACCCGCCGCCGGGCAGATATATTCGCCGCGCCGCTCTGTTAAAATGAACTGTTAAAAAAGACAAGTCGGGGCGAATATTATAATTCAGTACTTATCTTTGTGGCCGGTAGTATAAATGTAAAGTACGGAAAAAACACAACTGTCTGATATGAGCGGATTGATTTTTTTGCATGAAACACACGGGGAATCTTACGGGTCGAAGGCGTATTTTTCAGTGTTGGGCATAATTAACATCTGTATGTTGGTTATATCCGCTTATTTATTAGAGAGAGAGAGAGAGAGAGAGAGAGAGAGAGATTGCGACGTTGCGTCTCCCGCGCGTATAATAACGCATTTCAGTCGATTAAAAAAGTATTTTCGAGTATTTTTCCGGGCGCTTATGCCTCCGGAGAGAGAGAAATTCATATATCCGGAGGCCGGTATCGCGTGCGCCTGCACCCTGCCGCCCCGGCAGACTGTTATTTATCAAATCAATTTCCTTGTATCAACCATTTAACAATTTACCTATGAAAAAAAACTTTGTTATTTTGTACAGACAGGATACATGGCGCAGAGCGCTGTGCATGCTGTGTATCCTTTTCTGCGGATCGCTTGCGCTGCACGCGCAGAGGCAGGTGAGCGGGACGATAGTCGACGTGGCCGGCGAGGCGGTGATCGGCGCCAATATCCTTGAGAAGGGGACGGCGAACGGCAGCATTACCGACATCAACGGGGCCTTCTCGCTGTCGGTCGGGAGCAACGCCGTGCTGCAGATTTCCTTCATCGGCTACATCACGCAGGACATCGCCGTGGGGAGCCAGAGCCGCTTCCAGATCGTGCTTCAGGAAGACCTGCAGGCGCTGGACGAGGTCATCGTCGTCGGCTACGGCACGATGAAGAAGAGCGACCTCACGGGCGCCGTCGGCCGCGTGACGATGGAGGGGACGAGCCGGCTCCCCAACACGAGCCTTGCGCAGGCCCTGTCGGGCGCGTCGGCGGGCGTCAGCATCACGCAGAACGCCAATGCCGAGGGCGAGGCTTCGATCTCGATTCGCGGCAAGACGTCGCTCTCGGCCAACGACGACCCGCTCGTCGTGCTGGACGGAATCATCTACAACGGCTCGATTGCCAACATCAACGTGAACGACATCGAGTACATCGACATCCTCAAGGACGCCAGCGCGGCAGCCGTCTACGGCTCGCGCTCGGCCAACGGCGTCGTGCTGATTACGACCAAGAAGGGCAAGGAGGGCAAGCCGCGCATCTCGTTCAACGCCTACTATGGCGTGCAGGCGCCGTCGAACATCAAGATGAAGGTGATGGACGCCGAGCAGTATGCCCTGCGCCTGACGGACTACTACTATCAGCAGAGCCTGTATGCGTGGTATCGCACCAACCCGACGAGCGACGCCGGCAAGCCGGCCTATCCCAACGTCAGCGACCGCAGCGTGGTGGCGCAGTCGCTCCGCACGCAGGAAGAGCGGGACATGTATCTCAAGGGCGGACACAACATCGACTGGGTCGACGCCGCGCTGGCCGACAATCCCGTCATCCAGAGCTACGACGCGAGCTATTCGGGACGGACCGACCGGGTGAGCTATTACGCCTCCGTGTCGTATACGAGCGAAGACCGCATTCGCGTCAACGACACGTTCGACCGCTACACGTTCAATACGAAAATCGACGGCAAGCTGACGGACTGGTTCTCGGTCGGGATGAACGTCAACTATTCGTACCGCGACTATTCGGGCATCGCCGCCAACCTGGACGATGCGCGCAAGATCAGCCCGCTGGCCAACGTGACCGACCCGAACGTGCCTGAATCGGTCTACCTGACGAACGAGAGCTACATGCCGCATCCGATGCGCGGACTGCTGGTGAGCGACGTCGACCTGCGCAACGAGCTGTTCTTCGTCGGGAACGCGAAGATCGAAATCCCCTTCGTGAAGGGCCTGACGTATGACTTCAACTACTCCAACACGTACTACAACCGCAAGCGTAACGTCTTCTATCCCGTCACCACGTCCGACGGCGTCGCTACCAACGGACGGGCGGAGAGAAGGCCGGAAGAAACGCGGAGCTGGATCTACAACAACATCATCTCGTATCAGAACAAGTTTGGCGACCACGGCATACAGGCGACGCTCCTCTACAGCCGCGAGAAATATTCCGGCGAATCGTACGTCTTCACATCCGAGTTTTTCGAAAACCCGGTGCTCGAATACGGCAAGATGGACCTGGGCACGAAGCTGAGCACGAGCGACAACAAGATGTGGCAGGAAACGGGCGTTTCGTACATGGGCCGCGTGAACTACCAGTTCAGGAACCGCTACATGGCCGGCGCCACCGTTCGCCGCGACGGTTTCTCGGGCTTCGGCGCCAACTCGAAGTTCGTCACCCTGCCCTCCGTATCGCTCGGATGGGTCACTTCCGAAGAGTCGTTTATGGAATCGCTGCCGTGGCTCTACCTCAAGCTCCGCCTGTCGTACGGACAGAACGGCAACCAGGGTATCGGCCGCTACACCAGCCTCGCGCAGATGGAGGCGAAGCAGTATGTCTACGGCTCGACATCCGTCGTCGGCGTGTATCCCAACACGATGGGCAACTCGTCGCTGGCATGGGAGAAGACGAATTCGTATAACCTCGGCATCGACTTCGGACTGCTCGACCGCCGCATCAACGGCTCGATCGAACTCTACACGGCGCAGACGAACGACGTGCTCGTGAAGCGCCGCATACCGTGGTCGTCGGGCTACGAAGATGTCTGGACAAACATCGGCGGCATCGCCAACAAAGGCGTCGAGCTTTCCGTCAATTCGCGCAACATCGACCTCCGCGACTTCCAGTGGGACATGGGCGTCACCTTCACCCTGAACCGCGACAAGATCACGAAGCTCTACGGCGGCGATAACGACATCGACATCGGCAACTCGTGGTTCGTCGGCGAGCCGATCCTTTCCATCTACGACTACAAGATGACCGGCGGCCTCTGGACCGAGCAGGATCTCTATTCCGGCAACATCCTCAGCGGATGGTATCCGGGGCAGTACAAGTATGAAGACAGGGACGGTAGCGGCACGATCACGTCCGAAGACCGCAGCATCGTCGGCAACAAGTCGCCAAACTATGCCTTCAGCATCAGCAACACGCTGACGTATAAAAACTGGTCGCTCTACTTCTTCCTCAACTCCATTCAGGGCGGCAATGGCTACTACATGTGGAACAACTACGACTACGTGAACGTCTCGCCGCGTTCGGACGACGTGTACCGCATCAACCAGCAGGCCATACGCCAGTACTGGACGCCGACCAACGGGGTGAACAACTCGACGGGCATATACAACTCGCCCGCCGTCACGAGCCAGATTCTCGAAGACCG
Source organism: Tannerella sp. (assembly GCA_031266995.1). Classification (GTDB taxonomy): domain Bacteria; phylum Bacteroidota; class Bacteroidia; order Bacteroidales; family Tannerellaceae; genus Tannerella. The sequence continues at coordinate 2,830 of JAIRZY010000229.1, read as the reverse complement.
GAGCTTCGTCCGCCTGCAGGACGTTTCGTTCTCCTACACCTTCGGCCAGAAGGCGCTCAAGGCGCTCGGCGGACTGGAGTTCCTGCAACTGTACGTCTCGGGCAAGAACCTGTACACGTGGACCAACTTCTCGTTCTGGGATCCCGAATACGTGTCGAACGACACCGGCAACCGTCCGCACCTGCCGTCGACAAGAAACCTCGTCGCGGGCGTCAAGATCACATTTTAATAACACACAAATATTATACGGATATGAAATCATATATCAACAAGAGAACATTTTTTGTTCCGTTCGTGATGATGCTGGCCCTGGCGCTGGCCTCGTGTAACGACGCCGATTTCCTCGAAGAGAAGCCGATGGACTTCCTCGCGCCGGGCAACGCCTACAGTACGCTGGCGGGCGTCAAGCAGGGCATCACCGGGCTGCACTGGACGCTGCGCGAAGACTGGTATTTCGGCGAAGAGCAGCAGGACGTGATGAGCATCTACAAGGCGCTGGGAGCCGACATCGCGTTCCACGGCGAAGACCCGAACAGTACGCGCTTCCTGTGCAACTACGTGAACTATCTCATCCCGACGTCCGAGTACGTACGCGAATACTGGCGCCGCCCGTACCGCGTCGTGCAGCGCGCGAACACGCTGCTCGTCGCCCTCGAGGCGCTTGACGAAGCGCAGTGGAGCACGCCGGCGCAGAAGCAGGAATACATCGCCGAGGCACGCTTCATGCGCGCATGGGCGTATCGCCTGCTCGTGTCGTTCTTCGGCGACGTGCCGGTGGTGACGGACGTGATCGACGAGGCGAAGACCGACTTCGTGCGCAACCCCGCTTCGGTGGCCTACGCGCTGATGGAGGAAGACCTCTCGTTCGCCGTCCAGAACCTGCCCGACCCGGGCCGGGAGGAAGAACCCGGCCGCGTGACGAAGGGCGCCGCCCTGCATCTGCTGACGGAAGTCTATCTGATGCAGAAGAAGTATAACGAAGCCGTGCAGACGTCGACGCGCGTGATCAACGACTTTGGATACGGCCTGATGACCGAGCGCTTCGGCTCGACGGTCGAAGTCTTCGGCTCGGGCGACGTCTACCTCGACCTCTTCGCCTTCGGCAACCAGAACCTGGGCGAGAACAGGGAGGCCATCTGGGTCATACAGTTCGAGCCGCCCTCGGTGATCGGCGGCTCCAACGCCCGCGGCGTGCGCGCCTTTGCGCCGGCCTACTTCCGCATGGGCAACACGCCCGACGGCTTCCCGGCCTTCCGCGGCGAGTTTGTCAACGGCGCCTACACGGGCTATTCCGACACGCTCGGACGCGGCGTGTCGTGGATACGGCCGACCAACCTGATGGTCTACGAAGTGTGGCGCGACAACTGGGACAATGACATCCGCAACGCGCCGCACAACATCAAGCGCGATTTCTATTACGACAATCCGGCTTCGGCCTATGACAAACAGAAAATCGACTTCAGCCTCTATCCCGCCTCGGCCGGACGCGACGCCATCCGCGACACGTGTCAGTACATCTACCCGTACTTCATGAAGCACGCCGACCCGATGCACATCCTGAGCGACGCGGCCACGTCGGGCGGAGGCACGCTCTACACCGACCAGTATGCCATGCGCCTGGCGGAGACCTACCTCCTGCGCGCCGAGGCGTACATACAGCTTGGCGACAGGGCACGGGCGGCCGAAGACATCAACATGGTGCGCACGCGGGCCAAAGCCAAACCGGTCGCACCCGAACAGGTGGACATCGACTACCTGCTCGACGAGCGCGCACGCGAACTCTACGGCGAGACGTGTCGCTTCTACGTCCTCCGTCGCACGGGCAAGCTGGTCGAGCGCGTACGCAAGTACAACAACAACCCCCTGAACCCCGGCCTGAACATACAGGATCATCACGTGCTGTGGCCCATCCCGCAGATGCAGATAGACCTCAACATCAATGCCGACTTCCCGCAGAATCCGGGATACAATCAGTAGCGGATCGCGCGAACAGCGGACAGTTATTAATGAAGAGGCGGACGGTGCGTTCGCCTCTTCTGCTTTTTATCCCGAAATGTCCATTAGCGCATTCTCTGCCGCAAGTTGCGGGAGACCGTCCCCACGAGGGGACATCCTGCCGGAAACTCCGGGAGACCGTCCCCACGAGGGGAAACCCTGCCGGAAACTCCGGGAGACCGTCCCCACGAGGGGAAACCTTGCCGGAAAATCCGGGAGACTTTCCCCACGAAGGGAAACCCTGCCGGAAAATCCGGAAGACTTTCCCCACGAGGGGAAACCCTGCCGGAAAATCCGGGAGACTTTCCACCATGAGTGGCAACCTTGCCGGAAGTTCCGACGGAACTGATCGGAATCGACTCCGGTTCTGAAAAGTTACGACAGAACTGATCGGAATCGACTCCGGTTCTGAAAAGTTACGACAGAACTGATCGGAACCGGCTCCGGTTTTGAAAAGTTCTGACAGAACTGACCGGAATCGGCTCCGGTTCTGAAAAGTTCTGACGGAACTGACCGGAATCGGCTCCGGTCCTGAAAAGTTCCGGGAGGGCCAATGGACATTTCGGGTTTATTATATCACACAAAACCGTTCCATGAAAAACAGGGTAGCCCTTGCCCGGCACAGTCTCCAGACCAGTGTCGTCAACTTAAGGGCTGACGGCACCGGTCTCCATACTGCGTCAGGCGGGGGGTATATAATTTTGAATCTTAAATCCTGAATCCGATTATTTTTCCCGGATAAAGATATTGATCGGCGTCCCGCAAAAGTCCCAGTTTTCGCGTATTTTGTTTTCGAGAAAACGCTTGTACGGTTCCTTGATCCACTGGGGCAGGT
>JAIRZY010000219.1 GCA_031266995.1 Tannerella sp. | reverse complement strand
GATCAGGAATGTTCCGACAGATATGCACAGCCGTGCGTGCCTGAATGAAAGATATTATCCTGCAATGAGTTGTCGATTCCCTGTTTCCGTAAAATTCCGTTCGCTTCCGTCTCCGCCGGTTGCGGAGAATCTCAAAAGGCTTCCGGCAGAAATATTCAAAGAATCCTGTCCGGGCCTTTCTGCCCGCGGTCGAAACCTTCAAACAATCTGTTTGGAACTTTCAACCCGTGGTCGAAACCTTCAAACAACCTGTTTGGGGCCTTCAACCCGCGGTCGAAACCTTCAAACAACCTGTTTGGGGCTTTCAACCCACGGTCGAAACCTTCAAACAACTTGTTTGGAGCTTTCGACCCATTATATATATATAAAAGTGAATAAATGTTGTCTCACATATTAAATATAATCGCAATGAAAATTTCGAGAATCAGATTAACCAAAATGCGCAACGAAGAATGGTTCAACTTCTTCACCGAGTTTAAAACGTTTGTTGAACAGGTCTCGCCGAAGGTGCTGGACATCGAAGCGCTGTTTGCCACCTTCCTCGTGCTCTACGCACAGGCCGACAAATCGCTGGAAGTGTTGCGGAAAAGCAGTTATACGGCCGAAATCGTGTCTCTCGACGGCGTGCGCGACGGCACGTACCGCGGCCTGACGGAAACCGTCAGGGCCGGCCTGCATCACTACTCCACGCCCGTGCGCGAGGCGGCCGAAAAGCTGGAAGTGATCATCGAACACTACGGGAATCTTTCCGCCAAATCCTACAACGAGGAAACGGCCGGTATCTACAATCTGCTGCAGGACCTGCGCGCGAGAACCGCCGAGGCGACCGTCTTCGACCTGTCGGGCTGGCTCAACGAACTGGAGGCGAACAATCAGGCCTTCGAAACGGCCATCCTCGCCCGCAACGCCGAAGAGGCCGGCCACGTCGCCGACGTCAACATGCTGGAAATCCGCCGTCAGACCGACCGCTGCTATCTCGACATCGTCGAGCGCCTCGAAGCGCTGATGCTGATTCAGGGTGATGCGGCCTTCACGGGCTTCGTCAGTCTGCTCAACGCCAATATCGCACGCTACAAAAGCGCGCTGAGCCGCAGGGGGCATCACAGGGATGAGAAAACGGAAGAGGCGGAAAATGTGGACTGAGCCGCAGCATCCGTGTGCGGAAGCCGGCCGGAAAATCCATAACCATCGTATTTTTCGACAGACAAAGGTGGCGGCAGTTTTGGGTATGTAAAAAAAAGGCGTATCACGAAAAAAGCCGGTGTGTTTTTTGGAAATATTCCATACCTTTGCCTGCAAATTATCAAATTATATTGTACACATGAAGAATATTAAAATTTCAACAACCGGACTGGACGCGTCGAACATCGTTTTAGGCTGTATGAGGCTGAAAAACCTGTCCGTATCCGAAGCGGAAGTCCTGCTGCGCACGGCGCTGGACGAAGGCATCAACTTTTTCGATCATGCCGACAAATATGGCGACGGCGCCTGCGAGAGCATCTTTGCCAGGGCGCTGCCCATGAACGCCGGTACGCGCGAGAAAATCCTGATTCAAAGCAAATGCGGCATCCGCAAGGGATACTTCGATTTTTCGAAAGAGTATATCCTCGAAGCCGTCGACGGCATTTTGAGCCGCCTCGGCACGGAATATCTTGACCTGCTCCTGCTGCATCGCCCCGACGCACTGATCGAGCCTGAAGAAGTGGCCGAAGCGTTCGACTCGCTGCTGACGGCAGGGAAAGTACGGCATTTCGGCGTATCCAACTTCAACCCGATGCAGATCAAACTGCTGCAAAAATACACGCCCGTCAAGCTGGCCGTCAATCAACTGCAGTTCAGTATCGTCCACACGCCGATGATCGACAGCGGGCTGACGGTAAACATGCAACTGAAACAGAGCATTAACCGCGAAGGGAGTATACTGGACTACTGCCGCCTGCACGACATGACGATTCAGGCGTGGTCGCCTTTCCAGAAAGGCTTCTTCGACGGGCCGTTCCTCGGCGACCCCGAATATGCGGAGCTGAACGCCGTCATCGACCGCCTGGCCGCCAAATATGACGTGACGCCTTCCGCCGTGGCCGTGGGGTGGATCACCCGCCATCCGGCCAATATTCAGGTCATTCTGGGGACGACGCGTCCGCAGCGCATCATCGAAAGCTGCAAAGGCTCCGCCCTGCCGCTGACGCGCGAAGAATGGTATGCCATTTATACGGCCGCGGGGAATATCGTGCCGTAGATAATTATTTTGTAACCATATAGCAAACTAAATTACTTATTGTCATGAAACAGTACTGGATTGTCGGCGCTTTGCTGACCATAACTCTTTTCGCCTGCTCGCAGAAGAAGCAGGAAACAACGGCTGCGAACGCCGTACAGGAGGAAGCTTCGGAGATTCCGGAGATTCTGCAGAATCATTCGGAAAAGGAATTGTTTACGAAACTGACCGGCGGGAATGTCGAATGGATTTCCCTGTTCAACGGCAAAGATTTGTCGGGATGGTACACGTATACCGCAAAGTACGGTCGTAATAACGATGCGGAAAATCAATTTCTGATAGAAGACGGCATGCTGCACTTCGACGGCGAGCCGATGGGGTATATCTGTACAACAGATTCGTATCGCGACTATTACCTGAAAGTCGTATTCCGCTGGGGCGAAAAGAAATATCCGCCGCGCGAAAACGATCCGCGCGACAGCGGCGTGCAGTATCACTTCCCCGATACGGCGAGAAACGCCCTGTGGCCGCTCTCCATCGAGTGTCAGATACAGGAAGGCGACTGCGGCGATTACTGGCTGATAGGCGGCTCTACGGCCGACTCGCCGAACAAAAACGAAAACTCGTCGAACAGATTCATCCGCACAGCCAACTTTGAAAATCCTACTCCCGAATGGAACACCATCGAAGTGATATGCTACGACGACAAGTCGGAACATTACGTGAACGGACATCTGGTAAATCAAGCCTTCAACCTGAGTTTGAGCGAAGGAAAAATCCTGCTGCAGTCCGAGGCGGCCGAGATGTTTTATAAGACGGTAGACTTGTTGCCTCTGAGATAAGGGATTCTTGATGATGGCAATGACCGCAAAACGGAACTGCTCTTTTTTTTGAATTCCAGATTCTCTTCATCCGGGCGCAGGACACAGGATATGACTGACAGGTCAAAAATACCTGACCGCAGCACAAAAAAAATTGCTTAACTTTGCGGGCTATGAACACAGGACAGAGACAACAGTTCGAGGTGATGGCGCCGGCCGGGTCATACGAATCACTGATGGCGGCTATTCAGGGCGGCGCCGATTCGGTTTATTTTGGCATCGAAGGATTGAACATGCGCGCCAGGTCGTCCCTCAATTTCACGACGGACGACCTGCGCCGCATCGTCTCCATCTGCCGCGAGCACGAAACGAAAAGCTACCTGACGGTAAACACGGTGATTTATGACGAAGATATTCCCCTGATGCAAAAGATTATCGACGCGGCAAAGGAGGCCGGCGTCTCGGCCATCATTGCGGCAGACGTGGCGGCGATGGACTATGCCGGCCGCATCGGGCAGGATGTGCATCTATCCACACAGTTGAACATCTCCAATCTGGAAGCGCTGAAATTCTACGCCCGTTTCGCCACGGTGGCGGTGCTGGCGCGCGAACTGAATCTGGAACAGGTGCGGGCCATCCACGACGCCATCCGCGAACAGCAGATCACGGGGCCTGACGGCAAACTGATACGCATCGAAATGTTCTGTCACGGTGCGCTTTGCATGGCTGTCTCCGGCAAATGCTATCTGAGCCTGCACGAAATGAACGCGTCTGCCAACCGCGGCCGGTGCATGCAGATCTGCCGGCGCAGCTTCATCGTGAAAGACCGGGAAACGGATATCGAAATGGAAGTCGACAACGAGTATATCATGTCGCCCAAGGATTTGAAGACCATTCATTTCATCAACAAAATGGCCGATGCGGGCGTCCGCGTTTTCAAGATCGAAGGGCGCGCCCGCGGGCCTGAGTACGTGCGCACCGTCACCGCGTGCTACAGGGAAGCCCTTCAGGCCTGCTGCGACGGCACGTTCGACGACGACAGGGTGCGAGGCTGGGACGAACGCCTGCGGACGGTCTTCAACCGCGGCTTCTGGGACGGCTATTATCTGGGGCAGCGGCTGGGCGAATGGAGCGGTCGCTACGGTTCGCAGGCCACCCGACAGAAAGAATACATCGCCCGCGGCGTCAGCTACTTCAACAGGCCCGGCGTGGCGGAGTTCGAAATGGAATCCGGCGAGTTGAACGTCGGCGACGAAATACTGGTCACGGGGCCAACAACCGGAGCGCTTTTCATGACGGCAGACGAAATCAGGGTCGACCTGAAGCCCGTCTCACGCACAAAAAAAGGCGAACGATTCTCCATCAAAACACCCGAAAAGATACGCACGTCCGACAGGATGTATAAATTTGTACCAAAAAACTGAATGACAATGAAAGAATACCGTTTTCAGATAGACCTGAAGGTGCGCGACTATGAATGCGACCTGCAGGGCGTGGTGAATAATTCCAATTATCAGCGATATATGGAGCATACGCGCCACGAGTTTCTGGAGTCGCTGGGCGAAAACTTCGGCGCGATGCACGAGAAGGGCATCGACGCGTTCGTGTCGCGCGTCAACATCCGGTTCAAGGCGTCGCTGCGCAGTGGAGACCGTTTCCGCTCGTGCCTGAACGTAAAGAAAGAAGGCCCCAAAATCGTCTTCGAGCAGGACATTTTCCGCCTCCCCGACATGACGCCGGCCGCCTCGGGACGAATCGAGTCGGTGGTGGTAGAGAACGGCAAACTGACGCGCGGCGAGTATTTTGACAATCTGTTATTGATATAAATCATCATGGCGAACGACGGTCGCATCTATCTGATAGGACTTACGCAGTTGAAAGGTATCGGCAGCATACTCGCGCGCCAGTTGCTGATCTATTTTGACGGCAAAGCGGAAAAGGCGTTCAGCGAAAACCGGCATACGCTCGAAAAAATCCCCGGCATCGGCAGTCTGACGGCAGGCGCCATCGTGCAGTCGCGGACGGAGGCGTTGAGGATCGCCGAAAAAGAACTTGAGTTTATAGAGAAAAACAAAATTCGCCTCGTCGCGATTGGCGACAGCGACTATCCCTACCGCCTGTTCGAATGTCAGGATGCGCCGCTCGTCTTCTACGCCAGGGGAGACGCGGATCTGAACGCGCGGCGCATCCTGAGCATCGTGGGAACGCGCAAGGCTACCGACTATGGCGTGAAACAGACGGAACGGCTGGTGAAAGGACTGTCGGAAATATCCCGCGACATACTGGTCATCAGCGGGCTGGCATACGGCATTGATATCTGCGCGCACCGAAGCGCCCTGAAGTTCGGGCTGCCGACGGTGGGCGTGCTGGCGCACGGAATGGACAGGATCTATCCGCAGGTGCATCGCCGGACGGCCATCGAGATGCTCGAACAGAGCGGCGGCCTGCTGACGGATTTTGTCAGCGGGACGAGTCCCGAACGCGAGAACTTTCTGCAGCGTAACCGCTTGATTGCAGGACTGTCGGATGCAACGGTCGTCATCGAGTCTGCTCAGAGAGGCGGAGCGCTGACCACGGCCGACATCGCTTTTTCGTACGGGCGGAGCGTGTACGCCTTCCCCGGACGCGTCGACGACCGCTACTCGGAGGGATGCAATCTGCTGATCCGGACAAATAAGGCGGAGCTGATCTCTTCCGCGCAGGAGCTTGCGGCGACGCTCGGCTGGGATGTGGAGGACGGGAAGGCGCAGCCGAAACAGTCGCGTCTCGCCTTCGCGAAGGAGCGTCCCGAGTCGCCCGTGCTGGACGCGTTTGCACACGGAGAGCAGATTCAAATCGACGAACTGTCCCTGCAGCTGGACATTCCCGTCCACAAGCTTGCGCCGGAACTGCTTGAGCTGGAGATGGCGGGATACCTCAGGGCGCTTCCCGGCGGCGTGTATAAAGCGGATTTTTAAACGCACCGTGCGGATATGAAAAACACGAAAGGCATCAAAATGAATCTGCGAGTGAAGGAGCGGAAGCTGCAACTGTTTTTTCTCCTGTACCTGATGATGTCGGTCCCGACGATCAGTCTTCTGGCCCAAAACGTGCCGTCCGGAGCAATGATTCCGGGCATATTCGCGAGCATCGGGCTGGCGACGGTTATCTTTGTCCTCACCACGTTTATGACTACGAAGGTGCTGCGCATTTTCTATTCCGCGCTGCTGGCGGTCACGCTGATTCCGGGCGCGGTTTTGCTCGGCTACCTGCTGTTTGCCAAGGTATGGCTTTCCGAGGGTTCGCTTGCGGCGCTGTTTGAGACGAATGCGGGCGAGTCGACGGAGTTTATCGTCTACTACATGAATCCGTGGGTGACGCTGGGCATTGCGCTGTATATCCTCATCCCGGTTCTGTTTATTTCCGGAATAAAAAACAGGGCATCCCTCCGGGTCAGCGAGCACGGGAAGACGTTTGCCGCGTGCATTTTCCTGCTGTTTCTGTTCGTAGCGGTCGAACCGGTTGCGCAGCGGATATACTTTGTTGATTTCTATCGCATATATACCGACTACAGGATACGTACCGTGCTGGAGGAAAAGGCCATCGAGTCGCGTCAGGCGCAGCCGTTCGAGGTGTCCGTTGCCGACGGCGGGGCGCCGCAGACGCTCGTCGTGGTGATTGGCGAATCGCTGTCGCGCCACCACATGTCGCTCTACGGCTACGGGCGCGATACCAGTCCGCTGCTGGCGGCGCGCCGGCCGTCGCTGAAAGTATACCGGGATGTCGTTTCGCCGCAGGTGCATACGATTCCCGTGATGCGTTCCATCCTGACGTTTGCCGACGGGACGAATCCCGAATACCTGACCGGCAGGCCGTCGCTGTTCGAACTGTTCAACCGGGCGGGCTACGAGACGCACCTGATAAGCAATCAGCCGCTGGAGGACGGCAGTTCGAGCTACGAGCCGTTGCTGACGCTGGCGAATCACGTGACGGACCTGTCGCGCGAGGATGCGCCGGACGGCGTGCTGCTGCCCGCGTTCAGGCAGGCGCTGGAAAGCGACCGGCGCAAGCTGATTGTGGTGCATCTGCGGGGCAGTCACGCGGTATACAGGTTTCGCTATCCACCGCCGTTCAGCCGCTTCAGCCATGAGGAGGAGACGCCGGCGGGAAACGGGCGCCGGATGGCCGACAACGCGCCGGAGACGGTGGACGAGTATGACAATTCCGTCCTGTACAACGATTTTGTCGTCGCCAGCATGATGGATCTGGTAGAGCGGCGGGAAGACGTGGCGGCGATGGTCTACTTCTCCGACCACGGCGAGGAAGTGTACGATTTTCGCGATTTCACGGGTCATGCCTACGAGAAAGTGTCCACCTACATGTGCGAGGTGCCGTTCATCGTCTGGACTTCCGGGGCGTTCGACCGCAGGCGCAGGGATATGGTCTACGACGAAGCGCGTCCGTATTCTACGGCAGACCTTCTTTACAGCCTTGCAGACATGGCGGGGCTT
>JAIRZY010000178.1 GCA_031266995.1 Tannerella sp. | reverse complement strand
GACGCGCGGATATACGAAGGACGGTTGCCCTTCTTCGTCGACGCATGAAGCGTAAACTGGCTCACGACCAGAATCTCGCCGCCCGCATCCAATACAGACCGGTTCATCACGCCCTGCGCGTTGCCGAAAATACGCAGGCTGCATATCTTCTTTGCGAGCCACTCGACGTCTCCGTCATCGTCCGCATCTTCAATGCCGACCAGCACCAGCAACCCCGCCTTGATTTCCGACTTTACGATTCCACCGATTACGACCGATGCATACTGTACCCGCTGAATCACTGCTCTCATATTTCAATTATTTTCCGCTTAATCCGTTTGTCACCAGTTCCGCTTTCTTTTTCCCGATGAATCCGGCCAGTTCATCGAGCGGAACGCCACGCAGTCGCCTCACGCTTTTGTATTTTCTGAGCAGCAGTTCCTTCGTCCTCACGCCGATGCCTTTGATAGCATCGAGTTCCGAATGGATCTGCTTTTTACTCCGCACATCACGGTGAAAAGTAATGCCGAACCGATGCGCCTCGTCCCTCAGATGCTGGATCACCTTCAGTGTCTCGGAGTTTTTGTCGAGCACCAGCGGCACGGAGTCGCCCGGGAAAAAGATTTCTTCGAGCCGCTTGGCCAGTCCCACGACCGTGATTTTATCCAGCAAACGTAATTCGCGCAACGCTTCCGTCGCCACGTTCAACTGTCCCTTGCCTCCGTCGATGATGATCAGTTGCGGAAGCGGCGCTTTCTCGTCGAGCAGCCGCGCGTAGCGCCGCGTCACCACTTCGCGCATCGAAGCGAAGTCATCGGGGCCTGTGACGGTCTTGATGTGAAACCGGCGGTAGTCCGCCTTTGACGGCTTCGCCTTTTTGAAGACAACGCATGCCGCCACGGGACTCGTGCCCTGGATGTTCGAATTGTCGAAACACTCGATGTGCATCGGCAACAGAGGCAGATGCAAATCTGTCTGGATCACCTTCAGGAGGCGCGTTGCGCGCTGTTCGGGATTGAACTTGTCCTCGCGTTTCAGCTTGTCCACCTTGTATTGCTTCACGTTCATAATCGACAAATCGAGCAGTTTCTTCTTGTCTCCGCGCTGCGGCACCGTAAAAGTCACGTCGCGTACCGACACGACATCGGGCAGAAACGGCACGATGACTTCGCTCGCCGTGCTTTCGAAGCGCTCGCGCAGCTCGACGATGCCCAGACCCAGCAGTTCCTCCTGTGCCTCGTCCAGCCGTTTCCTGTACTCGATGGTGTAGACCTGCATGATCGCACCGTTGCCGATGTGCATATAATTAATGAAGGCGGACTGTTCGTTTGAGGCGAACGAAAAGACATCAATATTATTCAGCGCCGGCGGAACCACCGTCGAGCGGGCGCGATAATTCTCGATCACATCGTATTTTTCTTTCAACAGATGCGCCTCTTCGAAACGCATCTCGGCAGCAAGCCGCTGAATCGATTTCATCAGCATGTGACTGATGCGCGAACTGTTTCCCTTCAGGATTTCCCTGATTTCCGAAATATTCCGCCCGTACTCCCCCGCATCCTGCAACCCCTCGCAAGGCCCTTTGCATCGCTTGATATGATAGTCCAGGCAGACCTTGAAGCGTCCGTTCTCGATGGCTTCGGGCGAGAGCGGGAACTTGCATGTCCGAATCGGATAGAGCGTTTTTATCATCTGGAGCATCACCTTGGCCATGTATGGAGAGGCGTACGGCCCGAAATACAGCGAGCCGTCCCGCACGATGTTGCGCGTCTGAAAAATGCGCGGGAAAGGCTCGTTCTTTATCACGATGGAGGGATACGTCTTGCCGTCTTTCAGCAACACGTTGTATCGCGGGTGATACTGCTTGATAAGATTATTTTCCAGCAGCAGCGCATCTTCTTCCGAATCCACGACGATGTATTTGATGTCGCAAATCCGCCGGACGAGCATGCGCGTCTTGTTGTTTTCCGGCTCTTTCTGAAAATACGACGACACCCGCCGCTTCAAGTCTTTCGCCTTTCCGACGTAAATAATGACGCCCCTCTCGTCGAAATACTGGTAACATCCCGGCTTGTCGGGAAGCGTCGACAGAATTGCTGCTATATATTCTTGTTTGTCGTTCATCATTTTCTTAGTTCAAAGCAAAATGTTCCACGTGGAACAATTCCGGTTTTATCGTCGCAAAAGTATCAAAAGTATATTGATGTCACTCGGGGAAATGCCCGGAATACGGCTGGCCTGCGCAAGCGTTTCGGGATTTATCCGTTTCAGTTTCTGCCGCGCTTCCGTCGAGAGTGATTGAATTGCGTCGTAGTCGAACTTACCCCAGATATGCAGGTTTTCGAGGCGCGAAATCCTGTCGGCAATCTGCCGCTCGCGCCGAATATAGCCTGCATACTTGACGGAAATTTCGACCGCCTCGAGTATTTCGTCAAACCGCGTGCCCGATGCACATCTGCATATTTGCTCCGACAAATCGGCAAATACGGCGGCAAGCGCATAAAGCGTCAGTTGAGGACGAACGAGCAAATCGACAAGCTTGCACCCGTGCGACAGCGGCGCACTGCCCGCCTTTTCAAGAAAGTCATTCACCTGCGAAGGCTTCACCGAATATGATTCGATAAAATCCGTAATGGCCGTCATCGCTTCTTTCTTCGTCTGAAGCAGGCTGTAACGGCAGGCATCGGCCAGTCCAAGCGCATACGACTTTTCCGTCAAGCGCATATCGGCATCATCCTGCCGAAGCAAAATACGATACTCCGCACGCGAAGTAAACATCCGGTACGGCTCATCGACGCCTTTGATGACCAGATCGTCAATCAGCACGCCGATGTATGCCTCATCGCGTTTGAGCACGAAAGGCAATCCGCCATGACAGTTGATATGCGCATTGATGCCGGCCATCAGTCCCTGCCCCGCCGCTTCCTCATATCCCGTCGTACCGTTAATCTGCCCTGCGAAGAAAAGATTCTTCACCCGTTTCGTCTCCAACGTATGCATCAACTGGGTCGGGTCGAAATAATCATATTCAATCGCATAGCCGGGACGGTAGATCCGTACATCCCGAAATGCCGGAATCTGCTTCAACGCCGCCAACTGAATCTCCATCGGCAATGAGGACGAGAATCCGTTAAGATAATATTCCTGCGTATCTTCGCCCTCCGGCTCAAGAAAAAGCTGATGGCTCGTTTTGTCGGCAAAGGTAACAATCTTCGTTTCGATACTCGGACAGTAACGGGGGCCGACACTCTGAATCTGCCCGTTATAGAGCGGCGATTCGGGCAGCCCTTTCCGCAGCACTTCATGGCAGGCCTCGTTGGTATAAAGCATCCAGCAGCTCCGCTGCTTCAGCGAGCGCGAGACCGTATCGAGAAACGAAAATTTGCGGAAGTCATCCTCGCCCGTCTGTTCGGTCAGTTCGTCGAAACGAACGCTCCGCCCGTCGATACGCACAGGCGTACCCGTCTTCATCCGGCCGGAACTGAAACCCATCGCACACAGTTGCCCGGTCAGACCGTCGACGGACGGCTCGGCCAGACGCCCGCCCTTCATCGTCACCGCGCCGACATGAAGCAGGCCGTTAAGAAAAGTACCGGCAGTCAGCACGACCGATTTCGCGTGAAAAGTAACGCCCATCGCCGTCCGTACGCCGACGACGGCACCGCGCTCATGCAATATTTCTACGACCGTATCCTGCCAGATAAACAGATTCGGCAGATTCTCCAGCACATGCCGCCATGCGGAAACAAACTTCACCCGGTCGCACTGCGCACGCGGACTCCACATGGCCGGGCCTTTGCTGCGATTGAGCATCCGAAACTGTATCGCCGTGCGGTCGGTCACGATGCCCGTATAACCACCCAGCGCGTCAATTTCACGCATAATCTGTCCCTTCGCAATTCCGCCCATCGCCGGATTGCAGCTCATCTGCGCAATCTTATTCATATCCATCGTGACGAGCAGCGTCTTCGAGCCAAGATTTGCCGCAGCCGCAGCCGCCTCGCATCCGGCATGTCCCCCGCCTGCTACAATCACGTCATACTTGAAATCCATGCTCCGCTATTTGAAATTCTTGCTGTAAGCCGACAGCGCGGCATCTTCCGCCTGCCGCATATGCAACTGCTCCTCCCTGCTTTTGTCGCTCAGTCCGCACAGATGCAGCACGCCGTGAATCATCACGCGCAGCAATTCGTCCGAAAATGCGGTAGCGAATTTCTCCGAATTGCTGCGCACGGTGTCCAGACTGATAAACAAATCGCCGGAAATATCGTTGCCCCCCGAATAATCGAATGTGATAATATCCGTATAATAATCATGGTGCATATAAGCCCGGTTCACGCTGAGAATCTCCACATCCGTACAAAATATGTAAGTAATCGCACCGGGCGTCTTCCCGTATTCTGCCGCAACCGACCGAATCCACCGTCTCACCGACAACTTCCTGAACGACGGCATCGCCGTATTTTCTGTATGAAAAGTAATCGCCATACGCTAAACTATATTAGAGAAAAACAAATACGTCATAAGAATGGCCGCGATGGCGCCGGCAAGATCGGCAACCAAAGCGCAGGGAATGGTATATCGCGTATTGCGAATGGCTACACTCCCGTAATAAACGGCGGCAACATAAAAAGCGGTATCTACCGAACCCTGCGCCACGCACGAGAGCCGCCCCACAAACGAATCGGCACCGTAAGTCGCCATCGCATCAAGCATCATCCCGCGCGAACTGCTGCCGCTCAACGGCTTCATCAGCATCGTCGGCAACGCGCCCACAAAATCGGCGTCCCAGCCGACAGCCACCACCAGCGAACGAACGCCCCCGATAAAAAAATCCATCGCCCCCGAAGCGCGAAAGACGCCGATCGCCAGAAAAATAGCCACCAGATAGGGCACAATCTTGACCGCCGTCCGGAAGCCCTCCTTCGCACCTTCAATAAAGGCGTCGTACACATTCAGTTTCTTCACAAATCCCGCTATCAGAAAGCCGCAGATGATCGTAAACAGCAACACATTGGCAAAAAGCGTCGAATACAGTTCGACCGCTTCCTTCGACATGCAGTGAAACATCCACATCAACCCCCCGATAAACAGAATCATCCCGCCGAAAAACAGCAGCAGGTTTCGCTGAAAGAGATTGATTTTCTGCATGATACAGACCGACACGATGGCAACCAGCGTCGAAATAAACGTAGTCAGCAGAATCGGCAGGAAAATATCCGCAGGATTTGATGCGCCCAGTTGCGCGCGATACATCATGATGGTAATCGGCACCAGCGTAAGGCCGGAAGCGTTGATACACAAAAACATAATCATCGAATTGCTGGCCCTGTCCCTGTGAGGATTCAGTTCCTGCAACTGCTGCATCGCCTGCAAGCCGATCGGCGTCGCGGCATTGTCCAGACCCAGCATGTTGGCAGAAAAATTCATGAAAATGGAACCGGTCGCCGGATGATCTTTCGGCAGCTCGGGAAACAGCTTGCTGAAAACGGGCGAAGCAAGCCGCGCAAAGACCGCAACCAGGCCTGCCCTCTCCCCTATCTTCATCAGTCCCAGCCAGAGAGACAGAACGCCCGTCAGCCCGATAGAAATCTCAAAGCCCATCTTCGCCGAATCGAAAGTCGACAGCACGATCTGCGTAAAAACATCCGTATCGCCCGTGAAAATCAGCTTGCAGAGAGCAACCACAAATGCCACAAGGATGAATCCTATCCAAATATAGTTTAACGTCATATTTTGAGCTTTACGGGAGTAACTCGCAAAGAGTGAACGGCACAGCCCCCGATTCTCCCGCGGCAAAGATACTGCGCAATTCCGGGATTCGCAACAAAGGGAAGGTTATTTACAGTGTACACGCATGAAAAATATGCCCGAAACAGGCCGGCGACCCGCCGCGCGATAATTCACAATTCCTTCCGGCGCCCGGCAGGCAATAAAACAGGGCGCCCGGCACATGTCCGGACGCCCTGTCACGTCTCTGCCCCGCGTCGCCTCAGTTGATGATAAACGACGTCAGCGGCCCCTCGGGGCCTTCCTCGCCGTGCTGGTTCGAATAGCGGACGTAGACCCATGCGCGCTGTGCAAGGTCGGTCTCGGCAAACACCATCTGATGATGGCAGTTCGACGAGAAGCCTCCGAAACGGAACGTGCTGCGCAGCGGCGCCGGATCGTCTACCCCGCCGACGGCCCAGTAGAGATTGCTCCCCGTCGCGTCGTGCGGAAGTTTCTTCTTGCCCGTAGTCGCTTCCTCGACCACGATGTCGAACTGCACCTCGCCCATCCGTTCGGCCGTAGCCGTACCGATGTGCGTCGGAGGATTGGGAGGCGTGCGCGTATCGTCGTGCGGCAAAATGCCAAACACTTCCTTCTGCGCCACGCTCATCAGGTCGTTCAGGCGAATCTCCTTGTTCAGGAACACGCGCCACTGCTTTTCGAGTGCGTGCCATGCCAGATTGCGCGCATCGCGGTTTGCCTTCGTCGCCGTCGCGGGATCGGCACACAGCGCCTGCAAAGTCATGAAATCGTTGTACAGCGTTTTCAGCTTTGCAAACTCATTGGCGTCAATACCGTAGGCGGTCGCATTCTTATCGGCGGTTTCGTAGGCGATTTCGATATACGTCGTGAAACCGTCGATGCTTCTTGGAATCAATGTTTTTACTGACATCTTCTTTCATTGTTTAAATAAATACTCTTATTGATACAATCCGTTGTTGAACTGTTTGCCTGCATAACGGCGGAAAATTTTCCGGCCCTCCCGCGGAGTTTCCGTATACCCGTATGGAGTTTCTGTATCCCTATACAGAGTTTCTGTATCCCTATACGGAGTTTCCGTATACCCGTACGGAGTTTCCGTATACCTATACAGAGTTTCCGTATACCCGTACGGAGTTTCTGTATCCCTATACGGAGTTTCCATATACCCGTACGGAATCTTCGGGGAGCGACAAAATATTTTCCGTCATATACGCATAAGTTCGGGGCAAATATATGTATTATTTTCCTAATGCCGGTCTAAAATGGAAAAAAATTTGTTTCATTGTTTTTTTTCATTCCGTGTCACCGCCGCCCGGCACCGCTCCGGAGACTGCGCCGGGCAGGGACGCTGCGCACGGCGTCTGACGTCACATTTCCGTATGCCGAAGCATACGGTGAACCAAATATCATACCTGCGGGATTAAGAGAGGAGAGGGTGGGGAAGAAAAGAATCAAGCTTTTTCCTACCGGAAAAAGTTTGCTTCAACGTTCATCTATACACTGTTCCATCTGCACTGATTGATATATTATACCCACTAACCTCAGCTCTGGAAAACTTTATTGTTCCGGCCGGACCGGAAAAATAAAAGTAATCCTTATCAATGGAT
>JAIRZY010000069.1 GCA_031266995.1 Tannerella sp. | reverse complement strand
CCCGCCAACCCCCCGCGGACAGCCGCTTCCGGCACGGGGCAAACCGGCCCTCCGGCACGAATGGATTCCATTCCCCCCCCCCCCCCCCCCCCGTCAAACCACTGTAAATCATCATATTACATACATACATACACATTTCCCGCCGCTTCCGGGAGACTTACATATATTATATGTAACCCCGCCGCTCGCGTCGGGAGGCTTACATATACAGTATGTAACCCTGCCGCCCGCGTCGGGAGACTTACATATACAGTATGTAAGCCCGCCGCCCGCGTCGGGAGACTTGCATATACAGTATGTAAGCCCGCCGCCCGCGTCGGGAGACTTACATATACGATATGTAACCCTGTCGCCCGCGTCGGGAGGCTTACATATACAGTATGTAAGCCCGCCGCCGCCGGCCTGCAACTTATGCCTTAATAATATTCATCATAAAACTGAAATGAAATGAAAAAACTTTTGAACGCTCATTTGCAAATCTTCCGCAACGAAGAACATTGCGAATACCTTGTCCTGTTCCGCGGCCTTATCCTGCAGTTCAAGACCGTAGAGGACCTCGTCGCCGCGCTCTATCCCGTATTTACCGACCTGCTCGACCGCGAGGAGGATTTGATAGACGCGATGCACAAAAGCAGCTACACGAAACTGATCGCCGAAGCCGCCTACCGCGTCGACCGCACGCTTGTCGGCATGCGCGGCGTGATTGTGGCCGCGCTCCACCACTTCGTCCCCGCCACGGTCGAAGCTGCTCAGCGCCTCTTTGACCGCTTTGACTCCTTCGGTCGCATTATCAAAAAGGCGTACGAGGCAGAAGCGCTCGACGTCAACCTCCTCATCAAAGACCTTCAGGGCGAATATGCCACCGACGTCACCACCGTGGGACTGACGACCTGGCTTGCCGAGCTGCAGGCGGCCGAGGCTGCCTTCGAGCTGCTGCTCAAGGAGCGCAACGCCGAGTCGGCCCACAAGCCGCAGGATCAGCTCCGCCGCCTGAGGCAGGAAATCGACGTCGTCTACCACCGGATGACCGACCGCATCAACGCCGCTGCCACGCTCGACGACGCCGGCGCGTACTATGAATTTGTCGACCTGCTCAACGCCGAAATCACCTACTTCAACAACCACACCCACCGCCATGCCCGCAAAGACCTGAGCGTGGCCGAGGCGTGCGTGATCGAACCCCTCGAGCTGCAGCCCTACACCGGCAAGGCCATCACGCCCGTGCCCGCGGCGCACTACCGCGAGGAGGGCAAGCCGACCGTCGAACTCGTCTTCGCGAAAGACTTCTTCGTCACCTACAAAAACAACGTCGACGTCGGCATGGCCGACCTCGTCATCCACGGCAAGGGCGCCTACCGCGGACAGAAGAAAACGACGTTTGCCATCGCGCGCAAGCCCTGAAATTCTCCGAAAAAAAGATTGATGATAATGTATAATGTATAAAGACGCACTTATTTTACCGCTTTTGTTTCAGGGCAAGGCTGTTCCGGCGACGGGGCAGCCTTCTGTTTTTTTTTTTATGTACGGTGCGCGCCCGGCGAAGGCTCCAGCCCAATGTCGTCCCCTTAAGGAATGACGCCGGGAGACGCCGAAGGTGTCTAATATGGATAACCCCGTGCAAGCGGAGCGCAGCCCGGGGTTACAGACGGCCCCTCTCCTTCCGAACTGCGTCAGCAGTTCAACCCGATACAGGGTTGTAGAGACGCGATGCATCGCGTCTCCGCCCCGAGCTGCGCTCCGCTTGCACGGGGTTATCCATCTCAGACGCCTCCCGGCGTCAATCCTGCGGAAGGAATGTGAACCGGCTCGCCGCATAC
Source organism: Tannerella sp. (assembly GCA_031266995.1). Lineage (GTDB taxonomy): Bacteria > Bacteroidota > Bacteroidia > Bacteroidales > Tannerellaceae > Tannerella. The sequence goes on along the minus strand of JAIRZY010000069.1, from coordinate 9,050 downwards.
TTGCCCGTTCTCATATTTTTCTGCTATCTTTGTACATCGAATTTAAATATACGACATTATGAAACAGACATTACTTATCGTCGCCACCCTCGTCCTGCTCGCATCCGCAGGCACGTGCCGGCGTACCGTCGCCGTCGCGGAGCAGCCGGGCGACGCCTTCGCACGCCTCGCCGGCAGTCGCTGGCGCCCCGTCGCGCTCTACGGCCAGGCAGTCGACGGCACCACGGATGCCTTCCTCGCCCTCGACACGGCCACCCGCCGCGTCGCCGGCAACAGCGGATGCAACACCTTCGGCGGCGCCTACAGCCGGACGGCGGCCGGCGGCGCGCTGCAATTCTCGCAAATGATTTCCACCCGCAAGATGTGCCTCGGCCGGAACATCGAAGCGCAGTTCACCGCCGCCCTCGCCGCCACGACACGGTATGCACTGCGCGGCGACACGCTCGTCTTCCTCGACGGCGACGGCGCGGAGCTGTGCCTCTTCACCGGCGAGGCGAACGACTGACGCCCGCGTATACGCAGCAAATCATGAAGATTATGAACGGAAAAATCATTGCCGCGCTGGCCCTCTGGCTGTCGCTTGCCGCCGGCGCCGCGGCAGCCGGCCCCGTACGGAAAACCGTCGCCCACGGCGGGCACGAGCGCGAATACCTCGTTTACCTGCCGCAAAACGGACGCGCCGCCCGGCCGGACGGCATCCTCGTCGCCCTGCACGGCTTCAACCGCACGATGAACAGCTTCTTCGACGAATACGCGATGACCCCGCTTGCCGACCGGCTGAACTGCATCCTCCTCGCGCCGCAGGCCCTTGCCGAACAGGACGCGCGCGTCGTCGGACTGGCCATCATCCTCGACCTCCTGACCGGCACGAACATCCGGCTGGACGCCGTCTGGGGCTGCGGCCTGAAGGTCGACGCCCGCTCGCCCGTCCTCGGGCAGATCCTGAACGTGGAACTGAACCGCAGCGTGGACGACGTGGATTTCATCCGCACCGCCATCGAACAGACGCTGGCCGAACAGTCCATGCCGGCCGAAAACATCTTCCTCGCCGGCACGTCCATGGGCGGATACATGGCCTACCAGTTTGCGACGCTCCAGCCCGTCAAGCTCTCCGGCGTCATCTCCGTCGCCGGCTCGATGGGCCTGAACATTCGCGGAACGGACGGGCGGATTGCGACGCCGCTCTGCGACTTCCACAGCGTGACGGACGAAGTCGTGCCCTACGACGGCTCGTACACCGAAAGCGGCGGCACGACCGTCGCCCTCGCCCGGGGCAAGCCGGACGTCATCCGCTACTGGACGGAGACGAACGGCGCCGGCGCGCCCGTAACCGAACGGGTCGACTACTACCCCTCGACCGGCGCCATCACGGTCGACAGGACCGTCTACCCCCATACCGAAAACGAAGTCGTTCATTACCGCATAAGCGGCGCCGGGCACAGCTATTTCTTCCGCAAAGAGAACGGCGACTGCATGGATTACGTCGAGGAAATCGGGAAATTCATCGCCTCCCACTCCGTACAGCATCCCGGCGGAATGGAGACGGCCGGCGCGCGGCCCGCCATCTCCGTCTATCCCAATCCGGCCCGCGACGCGGTATACTTCGGATGCACGACGGGAAGCGTGTCCGTATACGACCTGACGGGCCGGCTCGTCCTGTCGGCCGCCTTCCATTCGGGCCGTCTCGACGTTTCGTCCCTGAAGCGGGGCATGTACGTCTTCCACATCCGCTCGGGAAACAGCACGCATACGGCGAAGGTATTCAAACTGTAGGAATAATTTTGGATATTGAATTGTTCTTATGTAAACACGGAGGCACGGAGAGCACAACAGGTGCGCCCGTAGAGACGCGATGCATCGCGTCTCTACCCCAGGCGGCGCTCCGCTTTGTGTCCTCCGTGTCTCTGTGTTTAAATCCGAATCTTCTCTTTAATCTTGAATTTTGAATTACCGTATCCCCCTCCTGTTTAAGGCGGCGCGATAGCGGTCGGCATTATTGTTGTGTTCGGTCAGGGTCGCGGCGAAATTGTGTCCGCCCGAGAAATCCTCTTTGGCGCACATGTAGAGGTAGCTGTGCTTCCGGTAATTCAGGACAGCCTCCAGCCCGGTGATGGACGGTATCCGCAGCGGGCCGGGCGGCAGCCCCGTGTGGAGGTAGGTATTGTAGGGCGAGTCGACGGTCAGGTGCTCATACAGGATGCGCTGCAGCGTGAAATCGCCCAGCGCAAACTTGACGGTCGGATCGGCCTGCAGCGGCATGCCCCGGTGGAGGCGGTTGATGTATAGCCCCGCAATGACGGGATATTCGTCCGCCACGGCCGACTCCTCCTCGACGATGGAGGCGAGGATGGACACCTGGAGAGGTGTCAGTCCGATTTTCTGCGCCTGCAACATGCGCGAGTGCGTCCAGAAGGCGGTGTACTCGCGCCTCATCCGCTGCAGCAGGTTTTCGGCGGAGACGTTCCAGTAGATTTCGTACGTGTTGGGGATGAACATGCAGGGGACGGTTTGCGGCGTGAAACCCATCGCCGTGCAATACGCGGGGTCGCCGAGCAGCGCCATCAGTTCGCCCCGGTCGAGCATCAGCTGTTCGCTCAGGCGGTCGGCGAGGTCTTCGATCAGCCGTATGTTATTGAACGTAATCCGCACCGGCTCCTGCGTGCCCCGTCGCAGCGCCTTCAGCAGGTCGAGGCTGTTCATGCCCGGCGTGACGGCATAGCGTCCCGTCTTCATGTTGCCGGGATATTTCAGATACTCGGCCACCTTGACGAACAGCCATGTGCGGCGGCACTGCGCGGAATCTTCGAGCTCGCGACACAGTCTGTTGAAATCCCGGTCGGGATATACATACACGTAATAAGTGCTTTCGGGAACAAAATTGGGCGAGACAAGCAGATATACACCCGCCAGCGCCACAAAAAATACCGCCAGCGAGGCGGTAAAGACGTATATAACCGTACGTTTCCCGGGCTTTGTCTTGTTCATCATGCGGACTTTTCTTCTATTTGCCGACAAAAGTACGGTTTTTATATTACAAATTCAAAAACTAAAAGATTGGATATTCAAAAAGCGAAAAGAGACATCATTGCGGAAGGCGATTTCATCCGGTTTCCGGACATGCAAGAGGGAGAGTGAAGCTTGTTGAAAAGCTGTAGAGACGCGGCGCCCCCCGTATCTCTACAGCCGTATTTTATCCCTGAATGGCCGCGATGCCCGGCAGCGTTTTGCCTTCGATGGCCTCGAGCAGCGCGCCGCCGCCGGTGGACACGTACGACACCTTGTCGGCCAGCCCGAACTTGTTGATGCACGCTACCGAATCGCCGCCGCCCACGAGCGAGAAGGCGCCGCCGCTCTCCGTCGCTTCGGCGATGGCTTCGGCCACGGCGCGCGAGCCGTGCGTAAAGTTTTCAAATTCGAAAACGCCCGTCGGGCCGTTCCACAGAATGGTTTTCGACTGCCTGATTACATCTGCGTAGAGCGCTTCCGTTTTCGGGCCGATGTCGAGGCCTTCCCAGCCGTCGGGAATACTGTTCACGTCGACGAACTCCGTGCTGGCGTCGTTGCTGAAGCGGTCGGCAATTTTCGCGTCGACGGCAAGGACGAGGTTCACGCTGTTGGCCTTTGCCTTTTCCAGCAGTTCGAGGGCGAGATCCAGCTTGTCGTCTTCGCAGATGGAGTTGCCGATTTTTCCGCCGAGCGCTTTGGTAAAGGTGTATGTCATGCCGCCCGTAATAATCAGATTGTCCACCTTCCCCAGCAGATTTTCGATGATGTCGATCTTGGAAGACACTTTCGAGCCACCCATGATGGCGGTAAACGGACGGGCAACGTGCGTCATCACTTTTTCTATCGCATCCACTTCGCCTGCCATCAGGTAGCCAAACATTTTATGGTCGGCGTCGAAGCAGTCGGCAATCAGCGCCGTCGAAGCGTGCGCACGGTGCGCCGCGCCGAATGCGTCATTTACATACACATCCGCATACGATGCAAGCGTTTCGATGAATGTTTTCTGGCGCGTCTTCAGTTCTTTCTTTGCAGCGTTTTTTTCTTCAGCCGTCGCATCTTCGGCCAGTCCGCGCGGTTTCCCTTCCTCTTCCTCTTCGAAGCGGAGGTTTTCGAGCAGCAGAGCTTCGCCCGGCTGCAGCGCCGCGACTTTTACCCTGGCTTCCTCGCCGACGCAATCGCGCGCAAACTGCACGTCGACGCCCAGCAATTCGGATACGCGCGAAAGAATATGTTTCAGCGAAAACTTGTCCGACACGCCTTTCGGACGTCCCAGATGGGTGCCGAGAATCAGACTGCCGCCGTCGGACAGGATTTTTTTCAATGTAGGAATCGCTTTACGGATGCGGGTGTCGTCCGTAACATTAAAATTCTCGTCGAGGGGCACATTGAAATCAACCCTCACAAATGCCTTCTTTCCGGCAAAATTAAAACTGTCAATAGTTTGCATATTATTATTAATAAGATTATGAAATTTGCAATCATCTAAATATTTGGCGATGCAAATATATAAAGGAATTGTTAAACCGCAACCATTTACAGCCGTATAAATTTCGTCATAACGTATCAAATATTTTTATACCGCTCCGGGGAGGGTATTTAATTCAAAATTTAAGATTCAAGATTCGAGACTGCGCTGTGCGGGAACGCGCTTCCGTCTTCTTCCTTTAGGGGGAAAACGTTTTTGTCTCCCCCGGAGCAGTGCGCTACAGTATAATACTGCTTCCGTTCTGCTTTATCGCCTGTGTGACCGTATTTTTTTCGGGGGCAGTGCAATTTTTTTTTCCGTATTCACACAATTTTTATTCGTCGTGCAGCGTTTAATGAATAAAACACATCAGTCAAGTAAAAACTGTTTGAATATGAAACCTTTGTTATTATCTTTTTTTGCGGTGATATTGTGCTACTCGCTGTTTTTCGACGGAAATGAAGTGAGCGACCATGTAGATGATACGAACTATACGATTCAACCGGAGGCATATAAGAGTTTTCTGATACCGGATTCGGCTTCGGTTTCTTTTCATGCCGATATGACAGGGTTTATCAAATAACATGCCGCGTGAAACTTCCTGTCTTCCTGCTGATTTCTGCCGTCGTGTCGTGTGTGCATCAGGCCGGTACGCCGTCGCTGAATGCCGATGCGACGGGATGCCTGTCCGCCATCGCCCGCCGGGTCACAGCCGTACCGCTGGAAACAAATGCCACATGCCGGATCGACATGCCGGAAAAAGTGGTTTGCGCGGGGAACCGTGTGTTTGTGCTGTGCAATGAAATGATATACAGCTTTAATCGCAGCGGCAAATTCATGGGCACGATTTCGCTCGACAGTGATGCCCGGATTCATGACTATACGATTCATCCCCAGTGGAAACAGGTGATTGTGCTCGACAATTTCCGCCGGATACACTACTATACATTCGATGGCGTCAAGCAGAAGCAGGACGATTTGCGCGCGCCGACAGACGGACATGCGCTGCAGCATATTGCTTATTATTCCCATTCACTGTGGTTTACTTTCGAGCGCCTGTCATCCGAAAATGTATTCGAAAACGGCCTGCTGCGTTTCGGTCTTGCCGACCGGAGTGTGGAATACATCAGTCTGCCGGATGTGGATTTAGGACGGAGCAGTCTGCATCGCCATTTTGCATCCGAATTTGCTGTGGCTGAAAATATTCCCTACATATATTCGCCGTGTGCAGACCGGGCACATATACTGCGGGATACGCTTTATCTTCTTTCGCGCGGACAGTTCGACGATCGAAGCCGTTCCGAAGCGCCGTTCCGCATCTATCCGGTGCGCATTGACGACCGCTACCTGATTGCTTCGTATCGCGAAAACGTGGCGGAAGAATCGAATTTCCTGTTCGTGTTCGACCGTAAAAGCCGGACTGCATTTAATATGAACGGACTGCATGACGATTTCTTCGAGACGGGCGCTGTGACGGATTTGCAGCCGCTGGATCCGGGAGGCAGCGAATATTATTTCTACAAAACGGGAAAAGATACGTTGAAATCGTTTCCCGAACGCGGCGAACAGGACAATCCGGTACTCTTCCTCGTGAATCTGAGCTAAATCCGAATCATTGAGTTTTTCAATCCTGAAATATTCGAATCACAATTTACAGTATATGAAATATTTTCAAACGGCCAGCCTGATTATCTGGATCGCATTTTATGGCAGTTATTTCGCCAAAATGCTCATTCAACGGCGAAAAGGTATTCGGACGAACCCATCGGCCAAAGAGCGCGGGGGCGACAGTACGCGACACGTCGAAAAGATGCTGAGACGCAGCGCTTATGCGATTGCGTTCATCCAGTTATGCAGCATGTTTGTTTCCGACCCGGCGATTGCGCTGACCTTGCCGCAGTCTGCCCGCCTGACCGGAATGGGGGTGGCGCTACTGGGTGTGACCGTTTTCTGTATTGCGATGTATACGATTCGCGACAGTTGGCGAACGGGAATCGCCGTCGGCGAACGAACGGCGCTCGTCACGAACGGCGTCTACCGCTACAGTCGCAATCCGGCCTTTTTAGGCTTCGACCTGTTCTATGCGGGTCTGGCTGTCGCGTTCTGCAACTGGATGCTGGTTTTTATTTCGCTTATGGGCATGATACTGATGCACCTGCAAATTATTGATGAAGAAAAGCTTCTTTCCGGACAATTTGGAGATGCTTATCAGGCTTACAGGAAGCGGACGCCGCGTTATTTCCTGTTTTTTTAGCGTCGATTATTCGGGTCTAAAGTCTCGGTGCTTTGATTTTACACGGTGTACAAAGCCTGATTCTGTGCCTGAGTAGAGATTTAAAAATATTAAATCTCAGTATTCCTCCATTCAGCTACAGTTCCGGAATATCCGCAGGATCATCAAACACAAACTCCCAGTCGCCCACATCCTGCCAGCACTCGAATTTCCATCCTACCTGCCTGAAATGTGACGCTTTCGTGAAACCCTGTTTTTCGTGCAGGGCAATACTTTCGTCGTTTGGAATGGAGATGCAGGCGACGACCGCGTGCACATGCATCCGGCGCAACGATTCCATCAGCCGAATCATGAGCGCCCGGCCAATACCTTCGCGTTTGCGATCGGGCGCAACGTATACCGTCGATTCCACCGTGCGGCCGTAGGCCTTGCGTTTTTTCCACAGCGCCACATAGCAGTAACCGACTACAAATCCGTCCTTTTCGCACACAAAATACGGATATTCGGCAGAGATGCGGATAATCCGCCCGCGCATCTCTTCTTCGGAAACAGGCTCGGTTTCGAACGTGATGGCAGTGTGTACTACATAATGATTGTATATCGCGGCAATTGCCCCGGCGTCTTCTTTTTCTGCTTTTCGAATCATGTTTTTTCGATTAATTCGTGAAAATTATAATTGTAATCCTGTTAATTCGTCATACGAAGGGACCTCCTTCAAATAGGTATACGCGTCGCGACCGTAATCTATCCGGCAGCCATAATGCTCCACACCGTTGCTGACCAGCAGGCAGCCGACACGCAACGAAATGTTGTAGCGCATAATCTGTTCAAAAACATCCTGCGTGATTCGTACACCCGGTGCCTTGTACTCGATAATGGCCAGAGGTTGCAGACCCGCATCATAAACAACCGTGTCACAGCGCCTTGTCTGACTGTTCAGCGACACGGTCACTTCGTTGGCGAGCAGTTCCCGCGGATAGCCTTTTTCCGAAACAAGGTAGTTTACAAAATGTTGTCTGACCCATTCTTCGGGCGTCAGGGCCACATGCTTTCGTCGTATCGGGTCGAAAATGAAACGTTTTCCGTTTCGTTGCGACACTTTTGGAGCAAAACAGGGTAGATTTAACAAATTCATTTCTTACATTTGCTTGATTATTTCGCCAAAGATAGATGATTTACGAAAACAAAACAAGAAATTGTCAAAAATTGACCGCATAAACAATGGCAAAGGAGACACATACGTTTGAAACGATTTGCGCCGGAATCAACGCGCACAAGTTTGCGCCTGTCTATTTTTTGACGGGCGACGAACCGTATTTTATCGACAAAATATCGGATTTATTGATCGACAATGTGTTGACGAATGATGTACGCGTGTTTGACCAGCAGATTTTATACGGCGCGGATACCAGGGTAATCGACATTTTCAATGCGGTGCGGCAGTTTCCGTCGATGATGTCCGAGCGTCGCCTGGTTGTCGTCCGCGAAGCGCAGGGAGTACGGGATATCGAAATGCTGGAAAGCTACGTGGCCAGGCCGTTGGCATCTACCGTGCTTGTAATCAATTATAAATACAAAAAAATAGACTCAAAAGGGCTGAAGGCATTTGTGGCTGCGATTGCGAAAAACGGTATTGTGTTCGAGTCGCAAAAGATACGCGAGTATCAGATGACCGGCTTTATCCAGAATGCCCTGAAAGCGCGCACAATAGCCGCCGACGTGAAGGCCGTTGCGATGCTGGTCGAACATCTGGGGAATGATCTGGTCCTGCTGTACAGGGAGCTGGATAAGCTACTCATCGTTTTGGATGACAAGCAGATAAAACGCCTCACGCCCGAAATCGTAGAAGCCAACGTGGGTATCAGCAAGGATTACAACAATTACGAACTTACAGGCGCAATTGCGGAGAAAAACATCCTGAAGGCAAACCGCATTGCGCTGTATTTCGAGCAGAGCGGAGAGACGGCAAACGCGCTTCTTCCCGGACTTTTCAACTACTTCAGCAATTTACTGATATGTCATTATGAAAAAGCGCGGTCGGCGGAGGCTATCATGAAACTTTTCAATTTCCATCATCCTGTTCAAGCAAAAGACTATCAGGCCGGTCTGCAGCGATTCCCCGCAAAAAAAGCGTTCGATATCATTCACGAAATCCGCCTTGCCGACGCACGGGCAAAGGGGATAGACGCCACTTCTGCGGGCAAAAGCGACATCATGAAAGAACTTTTGTATAAAATTCTGCACTGACCGTATTATTCCGCACATATTGCGGAGTGTGAATGTAAAGATTCTCCGTATACAAATGTATTGTTTCGCACTGGCCAGAAATGACAGAATGGCAGAGGG
>JAIRZY010000039.1 GCA_031266995.1 Tannerella sp. | reverse complement strand
AACCGGCGAGTCGGGGCAAGGCTGCTGCTGATAACGATGGCAGATCTTCATGAAATTCCGGTGGGAGAACTTGTGACAGGCGCAGAAAGCCTTGACAGTCTTGAATGTGCTACTCTCCTTGCGCTTGATCCGCTCGTACTCCTCGATGCAACCCAGCATCCGATGGGCTAGGGTTTGCGATAGTAGTGATGAGTTTGTCATGATAATTCTTATTACGTGTCAAAGATAGAAACATGTAACGAATTAATTGACTTTTACAATTGCGAGGGCGCAGCCCGAAGTAATCCGGTAATTAATCCTGGATTGCTTCCTGCTTCGTTCCTCGCAGTCGATGACGGCATGCGTGGCGGGCGGTGTAGAGACGCGATGCATCGCGTCTCTACGGGAATACGGAAGGGGGACGGGATTTGACCCCTTTTGAGGCACCCCCTGCTGCGCAGTTCCGGCAGCCGGGCGCGGTGTCGGCCCCGGGCTGCGCCTGCGGCCTGCAGCGGATTATCCGTGTTTAATTTTTGTATCCTGGAATCTTTGAATTTTGAATCCGCGATGCGCTGACCGGCGGTTTGGACAGTGTGTTTTTCCGATAAAATTCCGTACCTTTACCCCCCGAATGAAAAACAGATGTTCGCATGCATGAAACAACATGAAACAACATGAAACGATTATTCAGCATACTTATATTCATTCAGTTTATCCGCTGTGCAGAGGCGTATGGACAAGATGAGCCGCTATCCGGACTATATTTTGCATCCCATGAAGTATATCAGGATAAAAGGACGTCGCTGTGCCTGTCTCCCGCCGGGCCGTTCCGCTTTCCCGACGGTTTCTCGCTCGAATTTGACATCAATTTCAGGCCCGGCGACGGATATTATGGCTACATCTTCAGAATCATCGGAAACCGGGATACGAATATCGACCTCGTCGCCAATCTCGCGGCCGACACGGCGAACATCTGGCTGGTATACGGCGAGAAGGTGCTCCTCTCGCTGCGGCGAAGCGAGCTGCCGACGGTCGACTATGGCCGCTGGGCGAGGATACGCATCGACATCGACGTGAGGGCGGCCCGCATCGTGCTCGACATCGACGGCCGCAGGCGCGAAACCGTGGCCGGCGAGCTTCGGGCGCTGAAGCTTTTCGACGTCTTTTTCGGCGCCTGCCGGCTGAACGTGATGCACAATACCGACGTCTGCCCCATGTCCGTGAAAAACGTCTGCCTCTACACGGCGGGCGGCGACAGGCTCTTCAGGCGCTGGGAGCTGAGGCGGCACGCGGTAGACAGGGTGTACGACGAAACGGTGCGCGCCGAGGCTGCGGTCGAGAATCCCGTCTGGCTGATAGACCGGTATACGCACTGGCGGAAACTGGCCGACCTGCACGTCGACTGCCTGCGCGGCATCACGGCCGACTCGGCCGCCGAGCGGATATTCTTCGTCAGCGACAGGGCGGTCTACTCCCTCTCGCCCGCGTCGCTCGCCATCGACACGTTTGCCAGCCGCGGCGGTTCGCCGCATCCCGTCATATCGGGTCAGAACATCATCTACAACCGCTATACGGACGAAATCTGGTCGTACGACTTTGCCAGCCCCGTCCTCTCGCGCTTCAGATTCAGCTCGCGCACGTGGTCGCACTCGCCGACCGTCGCCCGCGAAACGGAATACGCCCATCACAACGCGCTCGTCTCGCCGGCCGACAGCTCGCTCGTCGCGCTCTTCGGGTACGGGTTTTACACGTACAAGGACGCTATACATATATATAATACGCGTGAGAACGCATGGCGCGACGTTGCCGACGGGATTCGCATAAGCCCGCGCTACCTGAGCAGCGCCGGACTGATGAACAGCAGCCAGGCGCTCGTGTTCGGCGGATACGGCAGCAGGTCGGGGCGGCAGGAACTCTCGCCGGGAGCTTACTACGACCTCCATCTGTTCGACTTCAGAGACTGCTCGTTCACCCATCTCTGGACGCTCCCGCCACAGTCGAAGCCGTTTGTACCCTCCAGGACGCTCGTTTTCGACAGACAGAGGAACCGCTTCTACGCCCTGACGTACAACAACGGCGCTTACGACGTCTCGTTCCAACTGGCCGAAATCTCCGTCAACAGGCCCGAAATCAGCTTTGCGGGCGACGCCATCCCCTTCCGCTTCCTCGACACCGAGACGTGGGTATACCTCTTTCTCTGCGCCGGGCGGTCGGAGCTGATCGCCGTCACGTCGCACAACGGCGACATATCGCTCCATGCCATCGCCTACCGTCCGCTCGCCGGCGAGTCCGTGCTCCAGCCCGCGCCGCCGCGCCGCCGTGTCGGCGCCCGCCTGTGGATGGTCGCCGCCGCGTTGCTGCCGGTCGCCGGCCTGCTGCTGCTCTCCGCCCGGCGGCGGAGGCGGCGGCGAAGGAGGGAGATGGACGAGGCGCGCTCGGTCGACACGCCCTTTCCCGCGTCCGACCGCGTCCAGGCCTCCGCCGTCTATCTGATGGGAGGATTTCAGGTCTTCGACATGAAGGGCGCGAACGTCACGGCGTGCTTCTCGCCGACGCTTAAGCAACTGTTCCTTTTCGTCTTTTTCAACTCCCTGATGAAGGGCCGGGGCGTCACGTCGGAAAAGATCGACGAAGTGCTGTGGCCCGACCGCGTGGGCGACAGCGCGCGCAACAACCGCAACGTCAACGTGAGCCGCCTGCGCAGCGTCTTCGAACTCGTCGGCGACATCGAGATCGCCGGCAAAAGCGGACTGTGGCAAATCGCCGTCGGGCGAAACGTCTACTGCGACTACGTCGAAATCGCCTCCCTCCTGACCCGCGTGAAAAAAGATACCCGCCAAATGCCCCCCCCCATAACACTTTTTAACTTATTCGCTTCCCGCTACAGAAAGGCGCTCCTCACGGAAAAGGACGCGCGCCGGCTGCTCGAACTGCTCGGCTCGGGCGAACTGCTGCCGGACATGCAGACGGCGTGGCTGGGCAAATTCAGGACGGCCTTTGCCCGGGAAGCGGTCGACGCACTGACGACGCTCCTGCGATGCGGCACGCTCTATTCGCTCAGGCTGCGATACCGGATCGCCGAATTTCTGCTCTCGGTAGACTTTCTCAACGAAGACGCCATTCGCGTCAAATGCGCCATCCTCGACCGTACGGGCCGGCGCAGCGAGGCGAAGAGCGCCTACGACGCTTTCGTGCAGGACTACGAACAGTTTACCGGCACGGAATATCCCGTCCCGTTTCGCAGCGCCGTGCGGATGTAAAGCGCCTGACCGTCGCCGTCCGTGTCCTGCGTCATTGCGAACGCCGCGACGCAATCTGGAAAATATCCCCCGGCAATTCGATTTATCGTACATCCTGTTTTTTGACAATGCCTGATACGGCGCATTCCGGAATGACATCTCAAACATGACGTCCCCGGCTGTGGATTTCATGAATGACATCCCAAACATGATGTCCACGGCTGTGGATTTCGTGAATGACATCTCAAACGTTAAATCCCCGGCCGGGGATTTTGCAAATGACATCTCAAACATTAAATCCACAGCCGGGGATTTTGCAAATGACATCCCAAACATAAAATCCCCGGCTGTGGATTCCATGAATGACATCTCAAACATAAAATCCACGGCTGTGGATTTCGTGAATGACATCCCAAACATACAATCCGACGCGTCGGATTTCATGAATCACATCTCAAACATGGTGTCCCCGGCGTCGGATTTCATGAATGACATCTCCGGCATGAAATCCGACACGTCGGAAAGCATGAATAACATCCCCGGCATGAAATCCGACACGTCGGAAAGCGTGAATGACATCCCCGGCATGAAATCCAAGGCCCCGGAAAGCATAAATCACATCTCAAACATAACGTCCAAGGCCCCGGATTTCGTGAATCACATCCCAAACATAAAATCCAAGGCCCCGGAAAAGGCGCCGGGAACGTCGCGGGCATGGAATGGCATGTTTCCAGGCGGACAGATTCCGTCGTCATTGCGAGCGCTTCCTCTCGCCCCCCCGACCCCCTCCTTCCCCCCCCCCGGCAAAAAAAAGAGGGACGCGAAGTCCTCCATGTCTTCGCGTCCCTCTTGCGTCGGGCGGGTGAGTGACGGGGGCTACCTGACCACAAACTTGAAACTGCGCTGCCGGCCGTCGGCGCCGTCGGCCGTGAGGATGTACATCCCGGCGGGCAGCGGCAGGGCATGACGCTCGACGGCGAGGTCAACCTGCCGGCGATGGAGCGAACGGCCGCTCAGCGACAGCACGTTCACGGCGGCGCCCTCCAGTCCGTGCAGGTGGAGCGTCCCGTCGGCGTGCCACACCGCGGCAGACGGCGGCGCGGCGACGCCCGTCGGCAGGGCGCGCGTGGTGAAGGCCGTCACGTCGGTCTGAAGCACTTCGACGCGGCCCGAGGTCTCGCGCACCGTTTCGATCGTGGCGACGTAGGACGTGGACGGCGCAAGGTAGCTCAGGGGGACGAGCATCTGCCCGGCGGCCGTCGAGCGGAGCGTCACCCGCCCGTCGGGCGTCACCTTGAGCGAGAGCAGCGGGTCGATGCGCGCGCCGTGCATCTCGTACAGGTGGACGAGGTAGTACGAGGCGGCGGCGACGCGCGGGAAGGTCAGCCGCGCGGCGTCCGTGCTCACGTTGTCGATCGACGGCTCGTCGCGCGCCTCGGTCACGATCACGACGCACTCGGCCGTCAGGCTGCCCGACGTGGCGCGGATGATGGCCGTGCCCGCGGACACGCCGATGACCGTGCCCGACGAGGTGACGTCGGCCGTGGCCCGGTTCGAGGTCGACCACACGACGGACGGCGGGGTAAGGCCCGTACTGACGGTCACGCGCAGCGACGAGGTCTCGCCCCGCAGCAGGTGCAGCTCCGCCGTGTTCAGCGACAGGCTTTCGGTCGACGGGGGCGTCACGACGGACGTCGCCGTCACCGTCACAAGGCACGTGTCGGCACGGCCCTGCGCCACGTCGCGCGCGATGACGAGCGTCGTGCCCGCCGCGAGGCTCGTCACCTGGCCCGTCGCGCTCACGGTCGCTACCGACGGCACGGTCGAGCGCCACGTCACCGTGAAGTGCTGCGGCGCCGTCAGGCCGAGCGTCACCGACTGACCGGGGACGAGCGCGAGCGACTGCTGCGTCAGCTCGAAGGGATTGACGACGACGCCCGGCGTGGACGGCGCTTTCGTCGTCACGGTGCAGGTGGCCGCGTGGCCGCCTTCGAGGGTGGTGGCCGTGATCGCGACCGTCGCCGGGGCGAGGTGCGCCGTGACGAGGCCGTTCTGATCGACCGAGGCGACGTCCGGTCTGCTTGACGTCCACGTGACGACCCGGTTGTCGGCGTCGGGCGGGGCGACGGTGGCCGTCAGTTGCAGCGTCTGGTCGGTCTCGAGGTCGGCGGTCGTGCGGTTGAGCGTCACGCCGGTCACGGGGTGCGCAATGGCGCCGGGCTGCACCGTGACGGCAAGCGTCCGCGTCACCACCTTGCCGTTGGAGTTGAACTTGAGCGAGACGTTCGTCGCCTGCGCCGCGTTCAGGTCTTTCAGCGGGATGATGATCAGGCTGTCGTGACGGATGAAGGCGCTCACGAGCGCCGGGTCGCCGATGGCCTCGACGGTCTTGATGATGGCCGCGTCCATGTTGTCGGCGTCGCTGACGAGCGGACGCAGCGCCAGCGTGTCGTGCAGGTGCGTCGCGCTGAGCGTGACCGTGGTCGGGAAGGAGGCGTCGACTTCAGGGTCGGCGTTGTCGGGGAAGATGAACATTGACGGCCACCAGTAGGTCAGCTTCAGCGGATAGATTCCCAGTACCTGGCCCGTGACCGGATTAATCCGGTGTACTTCCCAGTATTGCCTTTGTGTATTTCCTGCCGAAAGGTGGAAAAGAGTGATCCAGATATACATGTCGCCGGTGACGGGATGGATGCGGAATGAAGGGCCGTACATGCTCCAGCGGCCAGTTTTAAAAATATCGGGAATAGGATAAGTCGAAGAATCAAATATGGTGGTTACCGTACCGGTAGCGATGTCGTAGCGGCGTATCAGTTGGGGGCCGGTTTTCCGGTCTATCCAGTAGAGCGAATTTTCCGTTGGGCTGCCGCTGAAGGCATCTGCCTGCCATGCGGCCCAGGTGGAAGGTGGCGCTCCGATGCCGGCGGGCAGGGGAAATACCTTTTCTTCGAGCGTCCACGGGTCGATGCGTATCAGCGCATTGTAGATCTGAGTTTCATCTACCAGACCGCCCTGTCCTCCGTCTTCCTCAGGATCGATCAGCTCGCCCGTCGATTCGGTTATGGTTGCGCCCCCCCAGAGGTAACCGTCGTAAGACTGCGTGAGCACGGCGTAGTGATAATTGTTCAAGGCGGTTTCCACCGTGTGCGTCCGGGCATTAATCACCAGGATGCCCTGGCTTTGATGGACGGCAAATACCCGCTCGCCCACGCGAACCATCGTGCCGACCTGTCCGGTGTAGAGGCCGCTGCCAGACTGTGTGCCTTCGACCGTGGTGGCCGGAAGCGA
>JAIRZY010000021.1 GCA_031266995.1 Tannerella sp. | reverse complement strand
CGGTTTTAGTCATACGGTGTAAAAATAAAACACTCACCCTAAGCGCGCTGTTCTTACGGGAAGCGGGGTGAGTATGTTGAGTGCAAAAGTACAAACAATATTTGAAACTGCAAAATATTATCGGATTTTGTTTTTCAAAATCCGATAAATACCCCATTTCGTCGTATAATTTCTTCACTTTTGGGGTCTTGTTTCATCAGTTCTTTTCGCTTTTCTCCCGAAATTATAAAAGCCTCATTATATCCTGTCAAAATACCACGATAAATATTAATATCCCAATCCTTCAAAGGTGTACCAACTGCCTCAATTTTAGCCTTTATACGCTGCTCGATAGGCGATAAAATCACCCAACTGTTGGTGCCGAAACTGCAGGTGGAGGCATTTTGTCGAATATAAACGCTGGACTACTGCATATAATAATTGTATGGATTAATTTAGGCTATCTCCAATTTATTTTGTATCATTATTTCAGTATTAATTATAAAACAAAAAATTATGATTTACGGTTACATTCGAGTAAGTACTGACAGACAAACAGTAGAAAATCAGCGTTTTGAAATCAATCAATTCTGTGAACGAAACGTGATAGTAGTGAATAAATGGATTGAAGAAACTATCTCGGGAACGAAAACAGTTCAAGAACGAAAACTTGGTAAGCTCCTCAAAAAGATGAAAAAAGAGGATATTTTGATTTGTTCTGAACTTTCGCGCTTAGGTAGAAATTTATTAATGATTATGGGCATTCTCAACGAATGTATGAATCGCAATATTCAGGTGTGGACAATCAAAGACAATTACCGTTTGGGCAGCGACATTAACAGTAAAGTCCTCGCCTTTGCTTTCGGACTTTCCGCCGAAATCGAACGGAATCTTATTTCCCAACGTACCAAAGAAGCACTTGCCCGTAAACGAGCCGAAGGAGTAGTATTAGGTCGCCCGAAAGGCAGTAAATCTAAAGTCAAGAAACTGACAGGCAAAGAAGCTGAAATAAAAACGCTATTAGACAAAAAGGTCTCAAAAAGTGCTATTGCAAGAATATTAGGGGTACACAGACTCACAGTATCTGAATTTGTGAAAGAATTATTGTGAGTATTTGCTAAAAATTATGCTTTTGAATGAATAGAAGCAACTTGGAATCCGTCAATCGGTTGTTCTAAAATTACGGCAGGCAAGACCCATGAATCCGGAATGGGCAATTAACATTCAGCAGCAGTGTGCAAAACAAGGAGTCGCATTTTTTTTCAAACAATGGGGGACGTGGGGTGAAGACGGTGTAAAGCGAAACAAAAAAGAAAATGGTAGTGTTCTCTTGGGTAGAATGTGGAAAGAAACACCGATTTTGATATAGAAATATTTTCATGATTCACCTGCAAAATCCTGTGTTTAGGCATAGAGGTTTGATAGCCGGAATAGAAAAAAAGGTATATCAAGAACACCCCTGAGTTCAGCCCTGAACAATTTGATTATTGAGTTGAAAAAATTCCGCCAGAGCATTAGTGGAACGGTTGATATAGAAGTTTAATATTTCTTCGCTGTGTTCGTAAAAAGTGGCGACAATAACGTTAATGGCTTCCCATCGATGTTTGATACGGATTTTCTGAACAGCATCGCAAGCCGGTTTCCGGACGTGAAACCTGTCAATAACACAGAAAGCGCAATAAACAAGATGTAACAGTTTCACAATACTGCGAACATAATGCGCATTGCTAAATTGCCCGCAGAGTATTCATATCAATAGAAAAGCCCCCTGCTCGGCGCAACGAAGACGCTGCGCCGAGCGGAGGCGGAGGTAGAGACGCGATGCATCGCGTCTCTGCAGTGACGGATGGCCTTTCCTGCACCTGTCGAAAGCAGTTAGCCGTTTTCCGGGCGGAGCTTGCGGACGACGGCGCCGGTGCGCCACATTTCGCTGTCGCGCAGGGCGGACAGTTCGCGGTTCAGTTTCTCGCGATAGTCCGGCTGGGAATTTGAATCAATCGAGCGCTGCGCCTCGTTGCCGCACGCTACTTCGCGGTAGAGCTTTTCGAATACAGGCCTGGTCGCGTCGTGGAACGGAGTCATCCAGTCCAGGGCGCCGCGCTGTGCTGTCGTCGAGCAGTTGGCGTACATCCAATCCATTCCGTTTTCGGCAAACAGGGGCATGAGCGACTGCGTCAACTCCTCCACCGTCTCGTTAAACGCTTCCGACGGAGAATGTCCGTTCTCGCGCAACACCTCGTACTGTGCGAGCAAAAGTCCCTGTATCGCCCCCATCAACGTTCCACGCTCGCCGGTCAGGTCCGAATACACTTCCCGCTGGAACGTCGTCTCGAACAGGTATCCCGAACCTACGCCGATGCCCAGCGCGATGACGCGTTCACGGGCGCGTCCCGTTGCATCCTGATAGATGGCATAGGACGAGTTCAGCCCGCGTCCCTGCAGGAACATGCGGCGCAGCGACGTGCCCGAGCCTTTCGGGGCTACCAGGATCACATCCACGCCGGCGGGCGGGATGATGTTCGTCCGCTCCCTGTACGTGATGGCAAAGCCATGTGAAAAATACAGCGCCTTACCGTCCGCAAGATGCCGCTTGACGACCGGCCAAAGCTCTATCTGTGCGGCGTCCGACAGCAGATACTGGATGACGGTCGCACGCTCGCAGGCCTCTTCGATTTCGAAAAGCGTCTCGCCGGGCACCCATCCGTCGGACACGGCCTTGTCCCACGTGCTGCCCCGGCGCTGGCCCACGATCACGTTAAAGCCGTTATCGCGCAGGTTCAGGCTCTGTCCCGGCCCCTGCACGCCGTATCCGATTACGGCGATTGTCTCGCCTTTCATTACTTCCCTCGCTTTTTCGAGGGAAAACTCCTCGCGGGTAACGACATTCTCGTCCACTCCGCCAAAATTGATTATTGCCATTTCTCTTAAATTTATATATGTTAGTAAATCAAATGCTGTTATCCGTGGCGACGGCGACGGCCCACGTTGCGGTTGCCCGGCAAATCGCTTTCCCGTCGTGGCAGATGGCCATCGCGTACCGGTCCGCCGCCGTCTCTTTCCTGTGCAGCGTAAGCGGCATGCCGTAGCGTCCTTCGGACAGGTAGGCGATCTCGAAACGCTTCACTTCCTTTTCGGTGAACAGGCCGAGGTCGAACAGGTCGAGCAGATGCTCCATGTACTTGATGCTGTTGAAATGCCCGTTTATATCCAGGTCGCTGTACCTGACCCGGTACGGCACGCCTTCCGTGTCCTGCTCGACCGGGCCGATCTTCCCCGGCGTCCCGACCGGGCAGTAGCGGTCGACCACGTAAGCGCTCAACGCCTCGACGTCCAGCGGTGTCGGGCGGCGCGTCTGCATGTCGATTGCCGCCCAGACGGAATGTGCATACGCTACGGCCTTCCCGTCGCCGTCCGCGAGTTCGAAGCAGCGGTGTGTAAAAAGCCGTCCGACCTCGCTGATCCACGTATGCAGCGTGACCGGCTCCGACATCGCGGGATAGCGTTCTATCTCCATCGCCAGGCGCGAAAGCACCCATGCCGTATGCCGTTCCGTCATGTCGCTGAATCCGAAGCCGCGCAGCGAAGCGTGGCTGGAAGCGGCGTGAAGCATGTAGTTTCCCATCATTGGAATCGTGACCCGGCCCCGGAAGTCGAGCAGGTAGGATTCCGTGACGAAATGAAACGTTTCTGTTTTCTCAATCATCATCAGTTCCTCTTCCTTATTTTTTCCTCGACCGCCGCCAGCATGTCGCTCAGGCGTTCGACGCGGCTTTTTGTGATTGCGATGCGTCCCGAGCGTATAAACTGCAGGACGCCGATCCGTTCGCTCAGTTCGCCGAACAGCGCCTGCGTCTCTCCGTAGTGGCCGCTCTTTTCCAGCACCACGCACGATTCGTTTATGTCGAGCACGCGCGCGTCGTATTTCCGTATCAGGTCCTCCACCCCGCCCATCCGCACGAATGCTTCCGTACTGAGCTTGTAAAGCGCGATCTCCTGATAGACGAGGTCTTCGTCCGTATTATAATACGCCTTCAGGATATCCACGCGCCGGTCTATCTGCCTGACCAGTTTCCCGACCGTCACTTCGTCGGCAAAGGTGGTAATCGTAAACTTATGAACCCCCGCGATGGCCGAGGGAGACACGGACAGCGTCTCGATGTTCAGCCGGCGGCGGGTGAATATAATCGTAATCTGGTTCAGCAACCCTACCGTGTTTTCCGAAAAAACGATAACGGTGAAAAGCTTTTTATCCTCTGTATTCATACTTTCTCTTTTAATTATCAATAAAGCATCTCGGTAATACATCCCCCCGCAGGCACCATCGGATAGACCTTGCCGGTTTTCTCAACATGAGCGACCAGCAGGAAAGCGCCTTCATGACAAAGCATTTCCCTGATGGCACCGTCCAGTTCCTCGCGCTTCCGTACTTCGCGCGCGCCGATCCCGAAAGCCCGTGCAATGGCCGTGAAATCGGGATTCTGCATGTCCGTATAAGAATAGCGTTCGTGGAAAAACAGTTCCTGCCACTGGCGCACCATGCCGAGGTAGCTGTTATTTAAAAGAATGATTTTAATGTCCAGTTTCTCCTGCATAATCGTGCCCAGTTCCTGCAGCGTCATCTGCAGTCCGCCGTCGCCGACAAAAAGGCAGACCGTCCGGTCGGGGGCGCCGATCCTGGCTCCGACGGAAGCCGGCAGGCCGAAGCCCATCGTCCCAAGCCCCCCGGACGTGATGACGCTCCGCGTCCGGCTGTATTTAAAATAGCGCACGCTCATCATCTGGTTCTGCCCTACATCCGTCACCAGGACAGCCCTGTTTCCGGTAGCCTCCGAGACTTTGCGGACGACCTCGCCCATGCGCAAAGCCGCGTCGCCGTCGGGATACACCTCCGGCCTGATCACCCGCTCATATTCCTCCGCCTCATCCTGCGCAAACGATGCGATCCACGCCTCGTGCCCGGCCGGTCTGAGCAGTCCGGTGATTTCGCGCAGCGACACTTTCGCATCGCCAAGCACCTTTACATCGACCTTCACGTTCTTGTCCACCTCGGAATTGTCGATATCGAGATGTATCACCTTCGCCTGCTTTGCGTACGTCTTGAGGTCGCCCGTCACGCGGTCGTCGAAACGCATGCCGATCGCGATAAGCACGTCGCACTCGTTCGTCTTGCGGTTCGGGCCGATGTTGCCGTGCATGCCGAGCATGCCCTTGTTCAGCCTGTAACCGGAAGGCATCGCCGAAAGGCCCAGCATCGTTGAACCCGCCGGTATGTCCGCTTTCTCAAGGAAGCGCATCAGTTCCTCCTCCGCGCCGCTCAGGATGACGCCCTGCCCGACAAGCGCAAAAGGCCTCTCCGCATGATTGATCAGTTCCGCCGCCTCTTCAATGCGTTCGCGACAGATGTCCGGCCACGGCTGATAGCTACGGATGAAATCGACCGGCGTGTAGGAATAATCGACCATCCCGACCTGCGCATCCTTGGCAATGTCAATCACGACAGGCCCCGGACGACCGGTCGAAGCGATATAAAAGGCACGCGACACAGCCCATGCAATATCTTCGGCATGACGCACCTGATAGGCCCATTTCGTTATCGGGAGCGTAATCCCTATCACGTCCACCTCCTGAAAGGCGTCCGTCCCCAGCAGCGGCGAGGGCACCTGTCCGGTGACAACGACCATCGGCGTACTGTCGAGCATTGCATCGGCGATCCCCGTAACCGTATTGGTAGCGCCCGGCCCCGATGTGACCAGCGCCACCCCTACCCTGCCGCTTACCCGCGCATATCCCTGGGCGGCATGTGTGGCTCCCTGCTCATGGCGCACCAGCACATGCCGCAGCCTGTCCTTATAATCGTAAAGCGTATCATAAATCGGAATAGCCTGTCCGCCGGGATAGCCGAAGATACATTCCACACCTTCGGCTATCAGCGTACGAAGCAGCGCCTCCGAACCTGTTATTCTGTCTTTTCCCATTTTCTCATTTACATTTAATTAATCATTTCCAATTCCTGCTTCTGCGTAGAGACGCGATGCATCGCGTCTCTACCCTTCCGGCAAAATCCTCACCCCGCCCCTGTCGGCCGAAGCGACCATCCCGGCATAAGCCTGCAGGGATTTGGACACTTTCCGGTCGCGGACGGGCTTCCATGCCAGCGTTCCTTTTTCTGCCTCCTCTTTGCGGCGGA